>CAZEIO010000019.1:278-18981 GCA_964512525.1 uncultured Halobacteriales archaeon | reverse complement strand
GACGCCGACCCGCTCGCCGGCGGGATGCCCGGCGCCGACGAGGCCGCCGCCGTCCAGCAGTTGCTCTCCCTGCTCGACGACGACCGGTTCGACCGCGTCGTCGTGGACACCGCTCCGACCGGTCACACGCTCCGTCTCCTCGAACTGCCCGACGTGATGGACTCGATGGTGGGCCGACTGCTCACCCTGCGACAGCGCCTGAGCGGCATGGTCGGCAACCTCGGCGGCCTGTTCGGCGACGAGGACCCCGAGGAGGACGACCTCGACGACCTCCGGGCGGTCAGCGAGCGTATCGAGCGCCTGCGGACGACGCTGCGTGACCCCACACGGACCGACTTCCGGGTCGTGATGGTGCCCGAGGCGATGAGCGTCACCGAGTCAGAACGCCTCCTCGACCGCCTCGACGAGTACGAGATCCCCGTCGGCACCGTCGTCGTCAACCGCGTGATGGAGACCCTCGCGGACGTGGTGGACTCGGACAGCGTCGCCGCCCTGTCGCAAGCCGAGGTGGACCTGGAGGTCGTCGGTCCCGACCTCGACGACTGTGCGTTCTGCCAGCGCCGCTGGGCGGTCCAGCAGGACGCCCTCTCGCGGGCACAGGACGTGTTCCGCGGCCACGACGTGCGTCGCGTCCCGCTCTTCGCGGACGAACCGCGCGGCGACGCTCTCTGGGTCGTCGCGGCGTGTCTCGCCTGACC
This sequence comes from uncultured Halobacteriales archaeon, assembly GCA_964512525.1. Lineage (GTDB taxonomy): Archaea > Halobacteriota > Halobacteria > Halobacteriales > SW-7-71-33 > SW-7-71-33. The sequence continues at coordinate 18,283 of CAZEIO010000019.1, read as the reverse complement.
CCACGGACGGTCACCGGTCGCCGTCGCCCGCGCTCCCGGGAGCCGGCACCACGAGACCGACGTGCAGGTCGGCGACGTTCGTGCCCGTGGGACCGGTGACCACCAGCGCGTCTCGTTCGCGGAGGTAGCCGGCGGCGTCGTGTGCCGCCAGCGCTCGGCGGGCACGCGCCCGTTCGTCGTCGGCGTCTGTCGGTGGGTCGGGCACCGTCGTCGCGTCCACGAGCGCACCGGCCGGGTCCGGCCCGTCGGTCGGGGGTCCGTCGCGGCCGTCCGTGTCCACGGCCGCGAGGAGACACGCGGCGTCACCGGTGTCGGCCCGGAGCGAGAGCGCCGCCGCGAGACCGACCTCGGCGTTCGGACCGCCCTCTGGGTCGGGGTCGTCGGTACCGTCGCTCTCGTCTGCGGTCTCGCCCGCGCCCGCGAGTGTCACGGTCGTCTCGCCGGCCGCGAGGACCGCGACCGGCGCGTCGCCGGGGTCGGTGCCGGCCGCGACGCTCCCGAGGACGCCGGCCCACGACCGGCCGACGGAACTCGCCTCGCCCGCGACGGCGGGCGAGAGCGTTCGCGTCCGGACCCCGCGGTCGCGGGCCGCCGCCGCGGCCGCCCGGAGTGCCCGCCGGCCGTTCGCGACCACAGTCGTCCGCGCCCGGTCGAAGCAGGGGTCGTCCACGTCGGGCGTCTCCGGGTGGTCACCGCCGACGCCGGCCCGGAGGTGCGCGACGACTGCCGGCGCCGTCCGTTCGACGCCGGTTCGGTCGGCGACTGCAAGTGCGTCGGCGTACGTCGTCGGGTCCGGCACCGTCGGACCGCTGGCGACCACGCTCGGGTCGTCGCCGACGACGTCGCTCACGACGAGACCGGCGAGCGTCGCCGGGGTGACCCGCCGTGCGAGACGGCCGCCCTTCAGCCGCGAGCAGTGCCGCCGGACGGCGTTCATCGGGCCGATGGCCTCGCCGCTCGCGAGGAGTGCGTCGGTGAGTGCCCGCAGGTCCGAGAGCGTCAGGTCACCCGCCGGTGCCGGTAACAGGGCGCTGCCGCCGCCGGTCAGTGCGGCGACAACGAGCGTCTCGCGGTCGGCGGCGTCGGCGACGCCCTCGACGGTCTCGGCGGCCGCGGCTCCCCGCTGGTCCGGAACTGGGTGACCGGCCTCGTGGACCGTCACGCTCTCGGGCACCTGCACCTCGGGCACCGACACGTCGAGCGTCGCCGCCGGTGGCCCGTCGCCGGCCGGGTCCCGGTCGTCGGTGACGACGACTCCCCCGTCGAAGCCGCGGTCGGCGGCCGCGAGCACCTCGCCCACGCCGGCGACCAGCCTGTCGGCCGCCTTGCCCGCGCCGACGGCCACCACGCGGTCGTGGGATGCGAGGTGCCACTCGCGGGTTGCACCCGTCGCCGTGCCGGGGCCGGGACCGGAGCCGGCGTCGAGTCGAAGCACGGGGCCGTCGGCCGTCTCGACGACCGACAGCGCCGTCCGGACGGCACGGTACGGGTCCACGGCCGCGATGCCCCGGCGCAGGCAGGCGCGTGCCGTCTCCCGGGGAGCGTCGCCGTCGCTCTCGCCCGCTCCGGTGCCGGACATCAGTCGGTGAGTCGGCGAAGCAGGCCGTAGAGTGCGTCCCGGACGCCGCCCGGGAGGTGTCGGGCGAGGCCGGCGAGACGGGCGAGGCGACCGACGGGGTAGCGCGACTGCGGGTCGGCGCAGGTGGCCGCCTCGACGACGACGTCGGCGACCGTCTCGGGATCGACGGCCAGCGGGACACCGCCGACTCGCTGGGTGTCGTCGTAGAATCGGTAGAAGGTGTCGTAGGCCTCGGTCCGGTCGATGGCGTCGCGTTCGCGCTCCGCCCGGTCGGCGAAGGCCGTGCGGACCGGCCCGGGTTCGACGAGGGAGACCTCGACGTCGAACGGCGCGACCTCCGCCCGGAGGGCGTCGGTCATCGCCTCCTTCGCGGCCTCGGCGCCGGAGTACACTCCCCCGCCGGGGAAGGCGACGAGCCCCGCGACGCTCGACACCGTCACCACGCGACCGCCCGTCGCCCGCAGGTGCGGCAGGGCCGCCCGCAGGAGGCGGTGCGGGCCGAAGACGGTCACGTCGAACTGCCGGCGGACGCGGGCGACGGGGACGTCCTCGATGGGGCCGAGTTGCGCGTAGCCGGCGACGTTCACGAGGAGGTCCAGTCCACCCGTCTCGTCGAGGACGCGTTCGACGGCGGCTCGCGTCTCGCGGGCGTCGGTCACGTCGAGCGTGGCGGTCTCGATGCCCTCCCGGTCGAGGTCGGCGAGGTCGGTCTCGCGCCGGGCCGTGGCGTACACCCGGTAACCATCGCGCTCGAGTGCCCGCGCCGTCGCGCGACCGATACCCGATGAACAGCCGGTGACGAGCGCCGTGTCCCGCACCGCGACGCCGCTCCGTCCGCCGCCCTCTGCCGGTCGCGTCGTCGTGTCGCCGTCCGGCCGACCGTCGGCGTCAGTCGTCATGGACACCGATGCGACGGAGCGACACAAGTCCGTTTCCCCTGCGCCGGGTCGTCGCCCGTCACGCCCCCGTCGCCCGGTCGCGGACGGCGTCGGCGTGGCGGTCGGCCAGTCGCGTCGGCTCCGGAAGCTTGTACCCAGCCGAGAGCGCGAGGACGAGGTCGGCGGCCGTCGCCGCACTCGTCCGGTGGCCGGGACTGACGTACACCGGGTTGACGTGGCGGTCCGGCGAATCGTACTGCCGGGTCGAGACGGCGTACCCGATGACCTCGCCGGGGGTCGCGCCCGCGGAGACCGCCGCGTCGGCCTCGACGGCCACCCGTTCACCCGCCGGCAGACCGCCTTCGACCGACCGCCGGAGACGACCACAGAGCAGGCTCTTCGCGACGCCGACGGCCGGCCGGTCGAGGAGGACGCCGAGGTGCGTCGCCAGTCCCGCCGAGCGGTAGTGGATTCGCCCGCTACCGTCCACGAGGAGGAGGTCGGGGGTGGAGTCGAGGTCCCGCAGGGCGGCGACGACCGCACGCCCCTCGCGGAAGGCGAGCAGTCCGGGGACGTACGGTATCTCGACGGCGACGACGGCACTGCCGAGACCGACGACCGCCCCGTTCCGAACCGCGACGGCCGCGGCGGCCGCGCGGTCGTCCCGGAAGGCGACGTCCACGCCGACGACGGTGGGACCGTCGGCGGCCGTCGCCGGCGGCCGCTCGTCGGGCAGCGAGAGCGGCGCGTCGAGGGCGACCGACGCCGGCGTCGGGGTGTCGGCTGCGTCGGCGAAGACGGCCTCGTCGGCGACGACTCGCTGCAGGCGCTCCATCGCCTCGCGGTCGAGGGCGGCGTCGGGGAGGTAGTCGGGGTTGGCGACCACGGCGTCAGAACGGGCCGCGGCCGCGACCGCCGGGACCGCCCGGACCGCCGGGGCCACCCGGACCGCTACCGCCGCCGAGGCGGACCTGACCGGGGGGATCGACGCGGTCCTGGACGTAGGCGCCGTAGGCGAGACCGACCAGCAGTCCCACGAGATGGGCGCCGTCGGCGATACCGCCGGGACCGCCGGGGTTGACGACGCCGAAGATGCTGAGTGCGGCGTAGAAGACCGTCAGCGCCCAGATTGGCACGGGCGCGGGAATGGGGAAGAGAAACACCTTCAGCTGGGGCGCGAGTATCGTCAGCACGCCCATCAGCGCGAGACCGGCGCCGCTGGCGCCGACGACGCCCGGCGTGAGCGGCGTAACGTCGGTCTGGAGGGTAACGATGGCTATCTGGCCGAGTCCCGCGAGGGCACCGCTGACGAGGAAGAGACCGACGAACGAGCGGGTGCCGACGTACCGCTCGACCATCTGCCCGAAGAAGTACACGATGATGCTGTTGAACGCGATGTGGAAGAAGCCGCCGTGGGCGAAAATAGAGGTGAACCACGTCCAGACGTACTCGGGATGCTGGGGCGTCAGGACGAAGATGGCCTCGTAGGTGGCCTCGTCGAGGAACGGGTCGGCCACCAGTTGCAGGAAGAAGGTCACCCACATCAGGCCGAGGAAGACGAAGGTGGCGTTGCCGCGGACGTATCCCTTCAGCCCGGTCCGACCGGTGTCGATTCCGAGACGGTCGAGGACGCCCGTCCCACCGGCGTCGTCGGTGTAGACGCTGTCGTCGAAGCCGCTGTCGAACGTCCCCGACGGGTCGCCCCACTCGGCCAGTCCGGCACAGTCGTGGTTCTCCGGCAGTCGGTGTTCGGCGCAGTAGGTGCCTCCACAGCCCTTGCACTCGTACGGGAGGTTCACCTCCTCGCCACAGACGTCACACGGCGGCATTCACCCCGTCGTAGCCAGCGAGGATTCAAGGGCGTTGGGATCACGACGCCCGTCGGGCGCGTGTCCGTCGCGCCGGGGGAGCGAAAGGTCCACCTCGCTTCCCCGCCGAGGGGAGGGCGTGGTCGCCGTGGACCCGGACTACTGTCCCCGGTGTGGAACCCGTCTCGAGGACCGCGCGGTGCACGGCCGGGAGCGTCCCTTCTGTCGCGACTGCGAGCGGCCGGTCTTTCGCAACGCCGTCCCCAGCGCGGGCGTCGTGGTTCGCGACGACGCCGCCGACGAGCCACGCCCGTTGCTCATCGAGAGAGCGACGCCGCCGGTCGGCGTCTGGGCCGTCCCGGGCGGCCACCCGGAGTACGACGAGGACCCGGCCGACGCCGCCGCCCGCGAACTCGCGGAGGAGACCGGACCCCGCTGTGCACCCGACGACCTCGAACTGCTCACCGTCGTCCGGAGCGACGACCCCGAGGGCACGCCGTACCTGATGGTCACCTACACCGTGGACCGCTCCGTCACCGAGGGACCGCTCGACACCGGCCCGGAGGCCAGCGACGCCCGCTTCTGGTCGCTCGCGGAGATGCTCGAGCGGACCGAACAGACCCGGGCGATAGACCGCCGGCGGGCGCCGCTCGCGTTCGGGAACGGCGACGACGGGTAGCGCCGCGTCCGGGCGGCGAGGTCAGAGCACCGCCTGCACCGCCCAGAGGGTGACCATCCCCACGACGATGGTGGCGAGGACGTCCTCGGTGCGCCACGCGACGACGGTCGCGACGGACGCGGCCACCACCTTCGCGGGGTCGTACGTCAGCCCGAGCGTCGGCCCGGCCGAGAGGGCGACGACGGCCGGGACGACGAGGGCCGCGAGGACCGCCGCGGGGACGAACCGCAACGCGCCCTCGACGGCGGGCGGCACCGACTCGACGCGCCCCACGAGGGCGATGAACGAGAGTCGCAGGAGGAAGGTGCCGACGCCGGCGGCGACGACGACGAGCCACACCGTCCCCGGCGGGTAGGTCGCGGTCACCGAGTGCCCCCCTCGTCTGCGTCGCCGGTGCCCGTCTCGGAAACCCCGTCGTGGCCGGCGTCGCCGTGTCCCCCGTCGGTGACCGGGAACCGGCCGGCGCGGTGGTCGAGGGCGACGCCGAGTGCCACGCCGACGACCGCGGCGGTCACGAGACCGAGGTCGAACGGCAGGACCGCGGTGCCGACGCCGACCGCGCCGCTGACGCCGGCCACGGCGGCGGTGTGACGGTCCGATATCGCGGGAAAGACCAGCGCGAGGAAGGTTAGCGGCACGGCAAACTCGAGAGAGAGACCGTCCGGCACCGCGGCACCGGCGACCGCGCCGAAGACCGTCGCAGCCTGCCACGTCACCCACAGCGACACCGCCCCGCCGAGGTAGTACCAGAGGCGACTCCGCTCCGCCGGCGCGGTCTCGCGAAACTCCGCCAGCGAGACGGCGTAGGCCTGGTCGGTGAGGACGTATGCGCTGACCCACCGTGCCGGCGCCGAGAGCCGGCGGAGGTACGGCGCCAGCGAGGCACTGTACATGACCATCCGCAGGTTGACGACGAGAGCGGTGACTACGACGACCGCCGCCGGCGCCGACCGCCCCAGAAGTTCGATGGCCGCGAGCTGGGCGGCGCCGGCGAAGACGATCACCGACATCCCGACGGCCTGCAGCGGCGACAGTCCCGCCTCGACGGCCGTCACGCCGACGACGAGACCGAACGGGAGGACGCCGAGGAGTATCGGCGCGACCGTCCGCGCCCCGTCGAGGGCGTCGCCGCGGGCGGTCACCGTCGCTCCGGGAGCGACGGGACGGTCACGCCTCGCCCGGCGAGAGCCGTCGCGGTCCGTCTCACTCCTCGACTCCGGCGGTCCCGGGCGGGCCGTCCGACTCGTCGTCCGCGACCGGTGGACGGGGCCGTCCCTTTTCGCTCCCGTCGCCGTCCTCGGCCGCGTCCTCTGGTGCGGTGACGTACTCGACCATCGCCTCCGGCGTGACGTCGTGTCCCTGTCGGCCGAAGAACGCAGTCACGTTCCGGCAGTCCCGCTCGAGGAACTCTCGGGCGTTGGGGTGGTGGACGGTGAGTGCCTGTCCGAGGTCGAGGACGACGATCTCGCCGTCCTGCACGACGAGGTTGTACTCGGAGAGGTCGCCGTGGACGAGACCGGCGCGGTAGAGCCGGCGGGTGTACTCCCGGACTACCTCGTAGGCGGTGCGGGGATTCTCGACGTCCACCTCGGCGAGGCGCCGCGCGCGGCCGTCCTCGGTGCCGATGTACTCCATCACGAGGACGTTGCGCTCGACGGCGACGGGCGTCGGCACGCGCACGCCGCCGGCCATGGCCCGCGAGAGGTTGGCGAACTCCTTGCGCGTCCACGCGAGGACGACGTCTTTCTTGTCGCCGCCGATGCCCTCGAAGCGGGGGTCGCCCGAGAGGTAGTCCCGCATGTCCCGGAAGTCGGAGGCGTTGATGCGGTACACCTTCACCGCCACCTCGGGGGCGTCGTCGGTCCCGTCCGCCGCCGGGTGGAGTGCCTCCCGTGCGCCCGCGCCTCCGAGAGCGGTGTACACGTTCGCCTCCTTGCCCGTCGAGATGGGACCGCCGAAGGCGGCGATGGCACCGTCCTGCGTGAGCTTGTAGAGGGCGCCGTAGGTCGCCTCGTCGAACACCGACTCCTCCAGTTTGAACCGCTCCGAGTTCTTGATGCGCTTGCGGAACTCGCTGAACTCGCGGTCCTGCCGGCGGGCGATGCGGTCGGCCGCCGAGTCGGCGACGTCGATGGCCTCGAACTCGTCGCCCGGGGCCTCGTCCGTCTCGGCGTCCACGAGGTCGTAGTCGGTCATCGGGACCGGCCCGGGAGGGAGACGGCGGTCATGCGTCGGGTCGGCGACGGGACCGCCACCCGGCGAGGGGCGGCGCCGGGGTCGAGATCATCCCATGAATCCCTCGTCTCGCAACTGGTCGGCCTCGCTCTTCTCGTAACGCCACGTGATGTCGGCCTTCTCGTCCTGCCAGTCCCACGGTTCGACGAGGACGACGTCGTCCTCGCGTATCCAGACGCGCTTTTGCATCTTGCCGGGGATGCGGGCGGTCCGGACCTCGCCGTCGGCACACCGCACCCGGACGCGATTCGCGCCGAGCATCTGTTCGACCTCGGCGAACACCTCGTCGTCGTCGGGCATGCGTACCTCGCTGAGGTCCGTCGTCCCGTCGTCGTGCTCGCTCATGCCCGCGGGTTGCGGCGCGGTCCGCTTAAACCCGCCGACGTCTCGCGCCCCTCGGTCGTCACCGACCCCCCGGCGAGTCATCCCCGGCGTTCATGTCGGGGGCGGCCGGAGCGGTAGTATGTTCAGGCGTCTCGGGTTCGCGGGCCTGTTCGGCCTCCTCGTGATCGCGAGCGGTCTCGGTCTGGTCACGTGGGTGGACTGGCGTATCGGCGCCGGCATCGCGCTGATGCTGTTCGGTCTCGGCATCGTCGTCCAGTCGGTAGTCTCCCGCACGCTCGCCCAGTTCGGGATGGGCGGCGGGATGATGGGCGGCGGCGGTAGCGGTGGCGGTGGCGCCGGGGGCAGTGGCGGTAGCGGGGGGTAGCAGCCCGACCGACGGCAGTCTGCACGCCACCCAGCGTGCTCGCCGGTCTCTGCCCGGCGGTCTTTTTACGACTGGCCCCGTCTGCGGTGGGCATGACCGACCGAGCGCCACCGGATCCCGGACCGATCCGCGTGGACCACGTCGGTATCGCCGTCGAGTCCGTCGCCGAGGCCGACCCCGTCCTCCGGGCACTCGGCTGCGAGCGACTGCTCGACGAGACGGTCGAGGACCGCTTCCGGTGGGTGTACTACCTGCTCGGCGACGCCTCGCGCGTCGAACTGGTCGAACCCGTCGCCGAGGACACCTTCCTCACCGACTTCCTCGACCGCAACGGGCCCGGTCTCCACCACGTCACCCTCGAGGTGGCGGACATCGACCGGGCGACGGCGGCCGTCGAGGCCGCCGGCTACGACGTCGTGGACCGGACCGACTTCGAGGACTGGCGGGAGGCGTTCGTCTCGCCCACGAATCCCACCGGCACGCTGTTCCAGTTCATCGAGCACCGCGAGACGTACGCCGAGGGCCGCGCACCGCCGGCGGAGCTGTTCGTGAACGGCGAGCGACTGGCGGGCCGGACGGTCGCCGCCACAGAGAGAGCGGGCGAGGACGTCGAGACGCTCGGCACGCCCGCGGACTCGGACCTGCGCGAGAAGATAGCCGCCGACCCGTTCTGTGCCCGTCTCGGCATCGAACTCACGGGGGTCGGCGAGGGCCGTGCCCGGACGGAGATGCCGGTGCGGCCGTCGCTCGCGAACTTCCACGGCACGCTCCACGGCGGCGCGGTCAACGCCCTCGCCGACGCCGCCTTCGCGGCCGCCTCGAACGCGGCCGGCCGAACCGCCGTCGCACTGGAGACCAACTGCTCGTACCTCGAGGCCGTGGACCCGGACGCGGGCGGCCGACTGGTCGCGACCGCCGAGGAGCGACACGCACGGGGCCAGACGGCGTCGTACCGGGTCGCGGTGCGCGAGCGAGCCGACGCGGACGTCGCCGGGTCGCCAGCCGGCGACGACGCGCCCCTCGTCGCCCTCTTCCGGGGCCGCGTGTACCGCCCCTGACCGGTCGGCGAGCGAGGGGTCGGCCGGGCCGGACCGCCCGAACGCCGGGTGCACGAGCGGTCGCACGGCCCGGAGAGGCCGGGGTATTCTTATTGCCCGGGGGGGCGAAGGCGTGCGAGTATGTCACACGACGGTACGGGTGACGCGGCGGGCGCGTCCCGAACGACGGACAGGCGGACACTGTTGAAGGGCGTCGGCGCGGCCGGTCTCGCGGGGCTGACGAGTGCGGCGGGCTGTGCGGGTGGCGGCGGTACGGACACGGTCCGATACGGACTCATCAACCCGATTTCGGGCGCGTACGCCTCGCTCGGACCCTTCCAGCGACGCGGCGCACGGATGGCGGTGGACTTCGTCAACGAGAGCGACGACTACGACTTCGAGATAGAGCCGTTCGAGGAGGACACCCAGTCCGACGAGAACGCCGTCCAAGACGCCGCGGCACAGCTCATCCAGGAGAACGACGTGGACTACATGATGGGTGCCATCTCGAGTTCGGTGGCGCTCGCCCTGAACGAGGTCGCGGCCGGTCAGGGCGTCGTGTACACCCCCGGCGGCGCGGCGATCCCGATCACCGGCTCGAGCTGTAACGAGTACGTCTTCCGCTGCGAGACGAACACCGCCCAGATAGCCGAGGCGTGTGCGGAGTGGACCATCGAGAACCTCGGGTCGAACGTCTTCTTTCACATCGCCAGCTACGCCTACGGCCGGTCGGTGCTGCGAGAGTGGCGCTCCCGGATGCAGGCCTCGGACGCCGAGTTCAACGAGGTCAACGTCACCCGGGCGGAACTGGGTGCCGAGAACTTCGACTCGTTCATCTCGCAGATAGCGAACAGCGACGCCGACGTGGCCGTCATCGGCGCGACCGGCGGCGACCTCGTGCGCTTCCTCGGACAGGCCGCCAACCAGGGTCTCCAGGACGACGTGGACATCATGACGACGACCGCGAGTTTCCAGGCGGTGCGGGCCGGCGCGGGACCGGCGGCCTACGGCGTGTACAGCGGCACCCGCTACGTCCCGTCGATACAGACGGGCGACAACCAGGAGTTCGTGGACGAGTACGGCAGCCGGTTCGACGGCGTCCCGGACAACTTCTCGCGGGTGGCCTACGACTCCGTCCGCATGACGGCCAACGGTATCCAGGCCGCCGGCAGCAGCGACCCCGACGACGTCATCGAGGAGCTGCCGGGGCTGTCACAGTCACCGACGCTGTTCGGCGACAACGCCTTCCGGACCTGCGACCACCAGGCCACCAACCCGGTGTGGGTCGGACAGAACGTCGCGCCCGACTCCGGCGACGGTCCCGCAGACGTGGACCTCATCGAGCGCGTCGCCGGAAGCGACGCCATCCCGTCGTGTTCGGACGTGGACTGTGACCTGGGCTGAGACCGCGGTCGCCGCGTCTCGGGCCGCGTCGTCGTCCGGCGGTCACCACCACCCAAAGATACGAGACGCTGGGGAGCGCGGCTGAGAGCGATGGGTCTCGCAACGGCGCTTGCCGACCAGTTACTCAACGGCCTCACGATCGGGGTCGTGTACGTCCTCTTGGCCGCGGGCCTCTCCATCGTCTTCGGCGTGATGGACGTCATCAACTTCGCCCACGGCGAACTGTACGCGCTGGGGGCGTACTTCGCGTTCTCGCTGCTGGCGGCCACGGGCGACCCGAACGCCTTCTGGCTGGCACTCGTGGTCGCGCCGCTGGCCGTCGGTCTCGTCGGGGCGGGCATCGAGCGCACCACGATCCGGCCGCTGTACGGCCGCAACCCGCTCTACCACATTCTGCTGACGTTCGGCCTCGTCCTCGTGTTCAAGGACGTCGTCGAGTTCGTCTGGGGACCGGGCAACAAGTCCTACGCCGTCACCCCGGCGGTCCTCGAGGGACAGGTGACGCTCCTCGGCTACGACGCGCCGCGGTACAGCCTGTTCGTCATCGCGGTCGGGAGCCTGATGGCCGGCGGGACGTGGTACGCGCTGAACCGGACGCGGGTCGGACTGGTCGTCCGGGCCGGCGCGCAGGACCGCGCGATGGTGCGTCACCTCGGCATCGATATCGACCGCTTCTACACGCTCGTGTTCGCCTTCGGCGCGGCCCTCGCCGGACTGGCGGGCGTCGTCCTCGCTGGACGCAACGGCCTCCAGCTTGCGATGGGCGACTCCGTCATCATCCCCGCCTTCGTCATCGTCGTCCTCGGCGGTCTCGGCAGTTTCCGGGGGGCGGTGGTCGGCGGACTCGGCGTCGGCGTGATCCAGACGCTCATGCGGAGCGGCGTCGTCGTGGACCTGCTGGCGCCGGTGCCGCTGGTCGGCGGTCTCGCGGCCTTCTGGCTGCCGGCCATGGAGGGACTGGTCGTGTTCACGCTGATGATCGGCGTCCTGCTCTTCCGACCGCAGGGCCTGTTCGGCAACCCCGAGTGGCAGACCTCCGGCGGCGGCGGCGACCTCCTGACCGGCGGCGGCGACGCCGTCGGGCCGGTCTGGCGGCGGCGACTGGGAGTGGCCGCCGTCGGCGGACTGGTGGTCGCCCCGTTCGGGGCCGGACTACTCTACGGTGGCTACCTCGTGAACACCCTGCTCGTGACGATCCTCGTCTGGGCGCTCTTCGCGGTGAGTCTCGACCTCGTGATGGGCTACGCCGGGCTGGTCTCGCTGGGACACGTCCTGTTCTACGGTATCGGCGCCTACGCGACGATACTCGTCGCGAACGGCCGGGTGACGAACGCCGTCTCGGAGGCGCCCGCCGTCGGACCGGTCGCCGCAGAGGTCCTCGGGGTTCTCGGCTACTCGCAGTCGCTGCCGCTCGCGCTCCTGACCGGCGTCCTCGTCGCCGCCGCCGTCGCGTGGGTCGTCGGCTACCTCTCGATTCGCGTCGCCGGCGTGTACTTCGCGATGATCACGCTCGGCTTCGCCGAACTGTTTCGCCGGCTGGTGGTCAAGTTGCCCACGCGCTACGCGGGGTCGAGCGACGGCATGTTCGGCGCGAGCCTGTCGTACTCGCTGTTTGGCGTCTCTTTCGGCGAGGTCGGCGACGTGGTGCTGTTCGACCTCGGCGAGGAAGTGACGCTCCTGTACTTCGTCGTCGTCGGGTCGGTGGTCGGCGGCTTCCTCCTCACCCGGCGGGTGATCGACGCCCCCTTCGGCAGCGTGCTGACGGCGATCCGGGAGTCCGAGGAGCGGACCCAGTTTCTCGGCTACGACGTGGTCGCCCACAAGCGCCGCGCGTTCGTCCTCAGCGGGGCGCTGGCGGCGCTCGCTGGCGGTCTCCGGGCCGTCACCGGCATCGTCGTCGGCGCCAGTCCGTCGCTGTTGCACTGGATCAACTCCGGCGAGGTCATCGTGATGGCCGTTCTCGGCGGGATGGGAACGCTGTACGGCCCGATGATCGGCGCTGCCGTCTTCCACGGCGGGCAGGAACTGCTCTCGACCTACACGGAACAGTGGCAGGCCGTCCTCGGTCTCGTGTTCGTCCTGTTCGTCGTGTTCGTCCCCCGCGGGCTGGTGTCCGTCCCCGGACTGGTGGAGCAGCGACTCCGGAGCGGCAACCCCCCGGGACCGACGGCGACCGCCGAGGGGCGCGACCCGCCCGCCGAGCGAGAACCGACGGAGGGTGACGACTGATGGGCGACGCCGACTCCCGGCGGACGGGGTTGGACGCGTCGGGCGACGACGGAACCGGAGCGGAGACCAGCTCGACCGACGCGGGCACCGGAGGCGGCGACGACCGGGACGTGGCCCTCGCGACGGCGTCGCTGACGAAGCGGTTCGGCGAACTCACCGCCGTGGACGACGTGACGCTTGCGGTGGAACGCGGCGAGTTCCGGTCGATCATCGGTCCCAACGGCGCGGGGAAGACGACGCTGTTCGACCTGATGACGGGGGCTCAGCGACCGACGAGCGGGACGGTTCGCTTCGACGGGACGGACGTCACACGCCTGCCGCCCCACGAGCGGGTGCGCCGCGGTCTCGGGCGGTCGTTCCAGATAACGGACGTCTTTCCCGGGTTGACCGTGGGCGAGAACGTCCGCCTCGCGGCACAGTCGGTCCACGACGAGTCGCTGTCGGCGTTCGACCGGTTCCTCCGGCCGAAGGGGTCGTTCGAGGCGGTCGAAGCGGCCGCCCGCGAGACGCTGGAGCGAGTCGGCCTCGCGGACCGCGCCGACGAGCGGGCGGGCGCACTCGCCTACGGCGACCGACGGCGGCTGGAGATAGGGCTGGTCCTCGCGACCGACCCCGAGGTGGTCCTCCTCGACGAACCGACGGCGGGCATGAGCGTCGAGGAGAGGGACGCGACGATGACCCTCATCGACGAGGTACTCGCCGACCGCACGCTCGTCCTCATCGAACACGACGTGGACCTCGTGCTGTCGGTGTCGGACCGCGTCACCGTCCTCGACCGTGGTCGCGTGCTGACGACCGACACCCCCGAGGCGGTGGCCGCGGACGCCGACGTGCAGGACGCCTACCTCGGCGGTGGTCGGGGATGAGCGACGACGAGAGCGGCGAGAGCGACCCCCCGGCTGGCACGGCGACGCGAACGGACGACCCCGACGCGAGAGGCGACGGTCCGCCGGTGCTCTCGGTGCGGAACGTCCGGGCCGGCTACGGCGACACGGAGGTGTTGCGGGGCGTCAGTTTCGACGTGTACGAGGGCGAAGTGGTCGCGCTGGTCGGGCGCAACGGCGTCGGCAAGACGACGACCCTGCGGGCCATCACCGGCGCGGTGACGCCACGCGGCGGCGACGTGCGCTTTCGCGGGGCGTCCATCACCGGCGACGACCCGACGGCGACGGCCGAGCGAGGGATCGGTCTCGTGCCCGAGGAGCGCCGGGTCTTCCCCGGCCTGACCGTCGAGGAGAACCTCCGGACGGGCGCCATCGGCGGCGCAGAGAGCGACGACGTGTACCGTCAGAGCGTGGCGGAGGTCCTCGACACCTTCGAGAACCTCGCCCGTCGCCGGCACAACCGCGGGACGGACCTCTCGGGCGGCGAACAGCAGATGCTCGCCGTCGGACGGGCGCTGGCCGCCGGCGCGGACCTCCTCCTCCTCGACGAACCCACCGAGGGACTGGCACCGCTCATCGTCGAGCGCGTCGTCGAGGCGGTTCGAGAGATAAACGACGCCGGCGTGACGGTGTTGCTGGTCGAACAGAACGTCGCCGTCGCCCTCGAACTGGCCGACCGCGTCGTCGTCGTGGACGACGGCCGGGTGGTCCACGAGGCGGCTGCCGCCGAACTCCGGGACGACGGCGAGGTGCTGGACCGCCACCTCGGCGTCACCCTCGAATAGCCGCCAGGGGCCGCCGAAACGCTCACCGGCCGCAGCGACGGCGGTCGAAGGCATCGAGCGCCCCGGACGGCGCCGTCGAGAGTGCGTCTTCCCGTACGGCTAGTCGGGGCCGGACGAGAGCACGTAGTCGAACGGGAGCGCAGCGAGATTGCCGACGACGAAGAAGACGAAGACGCCGACCACGGGGAGGGCGTAGCCGGGAACGCGACCCGTCACCACCCAGGGGAGGACGACCCCGACCAGAAACAGCAGCTTGTAGATGACCTGCAGGCCCAGCACCGGCGACAGCCGGAGTGGGGCGCGGAGGCCGCCGACGCCGGCGATGCCGAACGCGAGTGGGACCGCGCCGTTCGCGATGCCGAAGCTGACCGGATCACCGGCGGGGATGCCCAGGAGTGTCTGCGTAGACGCGGGGGCGACGAGGGCAGCCAGCCCGAGGGGGGCGGAGACGACGACGTTGGCCGCGTACATCACTCGCAGCCAACCGCGTCGCACGTTCCCGTCGGTTACTGTCTGTCCGCCCGCTCGCTCCGAAGCGTGTGCCATGGTGTCTCGACCCCAATAGTGTCGGGACTCCGTAACAAAAAACCCGATCTGTCGCTACCGCCGGGCTGGCAAGCGCGGACGACACTAGAACTCCAGGGCCGCTGCTAGCCCCGCCCGGATGCGGTCGGCGTCGGGGACGTGGTGGTCCTCGGCCTCGCCCAGCGGCACCGGGGTGTCGAAGCCGGTGACTCGCTGGACGGGTGCCTCGAGGTACAGGAGCGCCTCCTCCTGCACCGTCGCCGCCAGTTCGGCGCCGACGCCCGCGCTCTTGGGTGCCTCGTGGACGACGGCGGCGCGGCCGGTCTTCCGGACCGACGCGACGACCGCCTCGCGGTCGAGCGGCGACAGCGAACGCAGGTCCACGACCTCGACGTCCGCGTCAACCGCGTCGGCGGCCGACAGCGTCGGGGGCACCGTCGCGCCGTACGTGAACACCGAGAGGTCCGTCCCCTCGCGGCGGACGGCAGCCTCGCCGGGCGCGACGGCGTACGGTTCGGCGGGGACCGACTCGCTCGTCGCCCGGTACAGCCGCTTCGGCTCGAGGACGACGACGGGGTCGGGGTCGCGAACCGCGCCGGCGAGCAGTCCCTTCGCGTCCCGCGGCGTCGCGGGGACGACCACCTTCAGGCCCGGCTGGTGGACGAAGAAGGCCTCGGGCGACTCGGAGTGGTGCTCCGGGGCGCGGATGCCGGCGCCGTACGGCGCGCGGACGACGAGCGGGCAGGTCACCGCGCCGCGAGAGCGGGTCCGCATCCGGGCGGCGTGGCTCACCAGCTGGTCGAAGGCGGGGTAGGCGAAGCCGGAGAACTGTATCTCGGCGACCGGCCGCAGGCCGTGCGTGGCGAGGCCGATCGCCGCGCCGACGATACCGGACTCGGCCAGCGGCGTGTCCACTACGCGGCTGGTCCCGAAGGCCTCGAGGAGGCCGTCGGTGGCGCGGAAGACCCCACCGTTCCGGCCGACGTCCTCCCCGAGGACGACCACCCGGTCGTCGCGGAGCATCTCGGCAGCGAGACCGTCTCTGACCGCCTCGACGAGGGTGAGTTCGCTCCCGTCGTCGGGGGGACCACCGGTGCCGGCCTCCGGGTCGCCCGTGGCGGCGCCCTCGCTCTGCTCCGACCCGGACCCGTGGTCGGTTGCCGGCACGCCGTCACACCTCCCCGTCGCCGACCGTCTGCAGGCGACGCAGTTCGTCGCGCTGGCGTTCGAGTTCGGGCGTCGGCTCGGCGTACACGTGTTCGAACGCGGCATCTACGTCGGTCTCGCGGGTCTCGGCGCGTTCGACGGCGTCGGCGAGGCGGTCCTCGGCCCGGTCGCGGACGGCGGCGACCGCCTCGTCGTCGAGGAGGCCGCGGTCGCGGAGGTACCGTTCGAGACGGGGCAGTGGGTCGCCGTCGCGGTCCGGTTCGTCCCGGTAGCGCGACGGGTCGTCGCTGGTGGTATGCGGGCCGAAGCGCCGGACGACGGCCTCGACCATCGTCGGGCGGGCGGCGGCGACGTCGGTCGCCACGACCCCCTCGCGTTCGGTGCCGGCGCGGCCGGCCACGCTCTCTACGTCGCCCGTGGCCTTCCGTATCGACCGGCGGACGGCGACGTAGGTGGCGACGGGGTCCATGCCATCGACGCGGACGCCCTCGACCCCGTAGGCGGCGGCCTTGGCGGCCAGCGTCTCGCTTCTGGTCTGTCGCTCGACGGGCGTCGAGATGGCCCAGCCGTTGTTCTGACAGAAGAAGACCGTCGGCGTGTCGAACACGCCGGCGAAGTTCAGTCCCTCGTGGAAGTCGCCCTCTGAGGTGGCGCCGTCGCCGAAGGAGGCGACGGTGGCGTACGGCGGGTCGCCGTCGCCGCCGTCGCGGAGCAGTCCCGCCCACGCGGCGCCGACTGCCTGTGGCAGCTGCGTGGCGATGGGGATACACTCCGGCATGACGCGTGTCTCCTGGGCGTCGGTGCCCGTCTCGTGGCCCGCGAGGAGTGCGACGACGTCGGCGGGGTCGACGCCGCGGGCGAACTTCGCGGCGTTGTCGCGGTAGGTGGGGTAGAGCCAGTCGGACTCGTCCATGGCGTGGGCGGCGGCGACCTGTGCGCCCGCCTGACCGGCCATCGGCGCGTACGTCGCGATGCGGCCCTGCCGCTGGAGGCTGGTCGCGCGGTCGTCGAAGACGCGGGCGAAGACGAGCGAGTCGTACAGCGAGCGAAGCGTGTCTTCGGCGATCTCTGGCGGGTCGGCGACGAGAGTGCCGTCGTCGTCCAGATAGCGATACCGGTACTCGGGGTGGTCGGCGTCCGGCGAGTGGCTGGTGGTGCTCATGTGTCGTGTGCGTCCGTCGGTCGAGTGGCGGTGCGGAAGCGGCGAGAACCGACGGGGCGGGTTCGTCCGGACGCCGACCGGGTAGAGTTTTACCCGGGCGTCGTCACGGGGTCACCGCCCCGGACGTGGACCGTCGAAAGAGGAGTCCACGTACCGGAAGCGGTGTCTTTGGGAGTGTCCAGAGTCCAATAGAGGAGCGTGCCCGTGCCGACGCCGCCAGCGTCCGCGCCGCTGCCGCGGCGAACGCGTCGCGGAGTCGGCCGGGCGAATGCACACTCTATCGTGTCTCGACTACGGGCATAGACTTTGCGTGAGTGGTGATACCAAGCCACGCGGAGATAAGAGAGGGGACGAGCGCGGCCGTGGGGGCGGTACCGGTGGGAGCGACCGCAGACCGCTACTCCCGGTGGTCGTACACCCGCTTGACCTTGCCGGTCTCGTTGCGGTCCACGCCGCCGGGACCGAGGACGGTCACCTCGTCGGGCGTGACGGCGAGGACGTCCGACAGGCGTCGTTCTACGCGGCCGGCGAGGTCGTCGGTGGTGCCGTCGTACTCCTCGGTGTGTTCGACGGTTATCCGGATGCGGTCGAGGTTGTCCTCGCGGCGCAGGTCGATGCGGTAGTGCGGGGCGACGCCGTCCATCCCGACGACGACGTCCTCTATCTGGGAGGCGTACACGTTCACGCCGCGGACGATGAGGAGGTCGTCGGTGCGGCCGGTGACGTTGCCCATCCGCCGGCAGGTGCGGCCACACTCGCAGGGCTCCTCGTACAGTGTCGTGATGTCGCCGGTGCGGTAGCGCAACACGGGCAGGGCCTCCTTCGTCAGCGTCGTCAGCACGAGTTCGCCCTCCTCGCCCGGCGGCAGCGGCTCGCCCGTCTCCGGGTCGACGATCTCGGGGTAGAAGTGGTCCTCCCAGACGT
>CAZEIO010000019.1:0-268 GCA_964512525.1 uncultured Halobacteriales archaeon | reverse complement strand
CTCGACGGAGACGCCCGGGCCGATGATCTCGCTGAGGCCGTAGATGTCGACCGCGTTGACGCCCAGCGCGTCCTCGATGGCCTCGCGCATCGGGTCGGTGAACGGCTCGGCGCCGATGACGACCGTGTCGAGCGGGAGGTCGTGGGGGTCGACGCCGCGCTCCTCCGCGAACTCCGCGAGATAGAGACAGTACGACGGCGTACAGCCCATCGCGTCGGAGTTCATGTCCTGCAGCATCTCCAGTTGCTTCGCGGTGTCGCCGCCGCCG
>CAZEIO010000018.1:0-19576 GCA_964512525.1 uncultured Halobacteriales archaeon | reverse complement strand
CTCACCGCCGACGGCCCGAAGGTCGTCGAGTTCAACGCCCGCTTCGGTGACCCCGAGGCCACGAACACGCTCCCCACCCTGGAGACGCCCTTCCTCGACGTGCTCCGGGCCGCCCGCGACGGCGACCCACTGCCGGACCCCGACTTCGACGGCCGCGCGACGGTCTGTAAGTACGCCGTCCCCGAGGGTTACCCGACGGACCCTCAGGCCGGCACCCGGCTGGCGGTTGATCCCGACGCGGGCCTCTCGGACCCCGACGCCCGCCTCTTCTTCGCCAGCGTTGACGACCGCGACGACGGCATCTACACGACCACCTCGCGGGCGCTCGCGGTCGTCGGCTTCGGCGACTCCATCGCGGCGGCGGAGGCGGCCGCCGAGCGCGGTCTCGACGAGGTGGGCGAGGACGGCCTCCGCGTCCGCCACGACGTCGGCACGGGCGAGTCGGTGCGCCGACGCGTGGACCACGCCGCGTCGGTCCGTGACGGTTCGACCGAAACCAGTTAGGGCCGTCCCCACCCACTCGACCTGTGAGCAGCGACGACGCCGAGGCGGACCCGAATCCGGACCCGGACGCGAGTCCGGACACCGACCCGTCGGTCGGGCGAAGTGAGGGCGACGGCGAGACCGCCCCCGACGACGTCACGGACGCCGGTCGCGACCGCCGCCGTCACGGCCGCGTGACTCGTCACCGGACGCCCGCGGGCGGTAACTCCCTCTCGCGGTGGCGGAGCACCCGCCACCCCGTCCGGGTCGCTCTCAACTACCTCGCGGTCTGGGTGATTCGCGTCTCGCCGAGTCTCCCGCTGAAGCGGTGGCTCCTGCGGCGCATGGGCGCCACCGTCGAACCGGGCGTCTCGTGGGGGCTGGAGGCGACGCCCGACGTCTTCTGGCCGGACCGGATCACGCTCCGGGAAGACGCCGTCGTCGGCTACGACGCCACCCTCCTCTGTCACGAGTTCCTGCAGGACGAGTACCGCGTCGGCCGGGTGGAAATCGGCGAGCGAGCGATGATTGGCGCGGGGACGGTCGTCCTCCCCGGCGTGACCGTCGGTGCCGACGCGTCGGTGGCGGCCAACTCGCTGGTCACCCGCGACGTGCCGCCCGGGACGACGGTTGCCGGCGTGCCCGCGGAACCGATGGGCGACGACGGGGACGGGGACGAATCCGCACCCGCAGACGGGAACCACGGGCGCGAGCGGTGACCGACCACCGTTTGCACCCGGTCAGGTCTCCCGGGTCCGCACGACGCCCTCCTCGAGGACCTCGCTGTTGGGGATGATGTACTCGTCCGTGCCGTCCTCGACACGGGTGACGAAGACGTCCATCCCCTGGACGACGCCGTGACGGTCGCCGATAGTCACCTCGTCGCCGATGCCGTACGGCTGGCGCATCAGGAGGTAGAGACCGGCCGCACCGGAGGAGAGGAAGTCCCGCAGGGCCACCGCCGCGAGGAGGACGATACCGAGCGCGTACACCGACAGGAGGGCGACTAGAGCGAGCGTCTCGACGCCGACCTGTCCCAGCGCGATCAGGATGACGACGTACAGTACGGAGTACTTCACGAGTTTCGGGACCACCGTCACCTCGGGCAGTTTCACGCCGCGGAGGCGCTCGCTCACCAGCAGTTCGGCCTTGTCGGCGACGACGAACCCGACGACGACGACGAACCCGGCGATGAACAGCTGTGGGATGAAGCCGACGAAGCGCCGGAAGAACTCCGCGGTCGTCAGGAAGCCGAGGGTGTTCAGCACCGCCAGGATGGTGACGGCGTACACGAACCACGACGCCATGCCGGCGACGATGGTGACCGTCGAGAGACCGAGCGACTGTGCGCTCCGCTCGAAGGCCGTCCCCTCGACGAGGTCGGGGACGGTCGCCGCCTCCAGCAGACGCTTCGAGAGCCGTCCGACGAGGACGCCCAGTACCAGTCCGAGCGCGAGTACCAGTCCCGCCTGGACGAGTTGCACCTGGAAGAACCGAACCAAAAACTCGAGTCCGGGAACGTCCGACAGCGGTCCGAGGTCGCTGGCGCCCGCGGCCGTCGTCGTCTCCTGCAGCGGCCACCACATGGTCAGTAGTCCTCTGGGTCGAGTTCGATGACGAGTTCGCCGTTCTTGAACGCCCGGATGAGACCGTCGGACTCGCTGAGGACGACCGCGGTGGCGTTCGTGTCCCGGGTGATCCCCCCAGCAGCCATGTGGCGGGTCCCGAGGCCCTTCGGGATGTCCACGCCCTCGGCGCTCGGCTCGAGGTAGCGGTAGGCAGAGACGATCTTGCCGTTGTCCGAGATGACGAAGGCGCCGTCCAGTCGGGAGAACTCCTTCAGCATCACGTTGACGATGGGGTCACCGACGTGGACGTGGGACTTCTCGAACGGGTTGTACGACAGCGGCCGGGACTTGTTCATCACCTTGCCGGCGTCACCGACGACGAACAGTGCGCCGACGGGCTTGCCCTTCTGTCCCTTCTTGCCGAGTTCGATGGCGAGTTCGAGGACGTCTCGGATGACCTCGCCCGGCGCCCGCGAGTCCGCGAAGAGGTCGTACACGCCGCTGCGGGTGAACGCGTCGGAGCGCACCCGGGAGACGGTGTCCATCCCCTCGTCGAACACGCGAGTGACGCAGGCGAGGACGTCGCCCTCGTTGATCAGACCGCGGTCCACCGCTCCCTCGACGCCGAAGCGCACTCGCTGGGCGACGTCCTCGAACTCGACGGGCAACTCGACGAACATCTCGGCGTCCACGGCGTTCTCGGGCGCGACCACGACGACGTCCACCTCCGCAACGGTCGCGAACCGCTCGTGGTAGGACCCGCTCGGAGAGAACAGCATCACGGCGTCGGCGTCGGTGATGACGTCACCGAGCAGGTCCAACACGTCGGCCATCGTCACGAACGATTCTCCCACGCGAAAAAGACTTTCGGGCCGCCGTCCGCCGTCCGGCAGTGGTACGACGCCCGTGGGGTACCCGCACGACGGCGGGCCGCGGCCCCCCGAACGAGACCGGCGACCGTCGTCCGGCCACGCTGGTCCGCGTGAGCCCGGAAGCGGAACGGGAATCGGGGCACGCGCGGTCAGTCCTCGGCCGCGGCCGCGATGGTGCCCCACTCGCCGTCGTAGAAGGTCACCGGGTCGGCCGCCGGCCGGAGGACGTCGGCGCTCCCGACACGACCGACGTAGATGGTGTGGTCGCCGGCCTCGTGGACCGCCTCTACCGTGCAGTCGGCGTAGGCGAGCGAGTCCTCGAAGACCGGTGCGCCCGACCCCTCCGTCCGGGTCGCGTCGGCCTCGAACGGGTCGCGCTCCAGATCGAGGATGTCCGCGAAGTGTTCGCCGAGGTCTCGCTGGTCGGCGGTGAGGACGTTCACGGCGTAGCCATCGACACCTGCTCCCCCCTCGTCGGTCCCCTCGAACAGTTCGTACGCCCGGGTGTCGTGGTCGATGCAGACGAGGACCAGCGGCGGGTCGAGCGAGACGCTCGAGAAGGCGTTGACCGTGATGCCGTGTGGCGGCGTCGTCGGTAGTGTCACGACGGTGACACCCGTCGCGAACCGTCCCATGACCGTCCTGAACGTGTCCGGGTCGACCATGGACGGGGTACTGCCGGCGCGCGGATAGACCCCTCGGTTCGCTCGCTGCCGTGGGTCGGCCCGAAGAGCAACGGTTAACACCATTCGACCGACTACTCGGGGCTAATGCAACGGCGAGCGGCGGCGGGCTACGTCGTCCTGTTTCTGGTGCTCGCGGCCGGCGCGTACGCGCTGCTGAGCGTCACCAGTGCCCCGGCCGTGGACGTGGAAAACCCCGATCACGAGCTCGAGGCGGGCGACCAGCTCACCGTGGACGGCCGCACCTACACGGTACAGTCGGTCAGCGCCGAGGAGACGGAGGGTGACGGCCACGGTGGCGGTGGCGGCGTCGAGTACGCGGCCACGCTCGCGTGGACCAACGAGTCCGCGGCGTACTCCGAGACGTGGGCGGCCGACGACGGCGTGGAGTTCTCGGGCCTCGACTTCGCGGGCGCCCGTCTCAACGGCACCTACGACGTCCTCGTCCCGAACGAGTCCGACCCGACCACGGCGACGCTGCGAGCAGCCCCCGAGAACCTGACGACCCGGGAGGTAGACGGCGTCACCTACGTCGAGACGGAGGGCGACGACGGCTCGCTCGAACTCGTGCCCATCGCCCAGTACGAACCGCTCCAGCGCGTCACCGTCGAGGAGGGCACCCTCGACTACCGGGGGAACGCTACGACGGTGAACGTGACCGAGAGCGGCGTCACGCTCACCTGGACCGCGCCGCGCGAGGAGACGGTCGAACTCGGCCAGACGCAGAACGCCACGCTCAACGGCCGGGAGTACTTCGCCTACTTCCGCTCCGGTGAGGTCGTCACCCTCACGACCGACGTCTCGTCGTACCGCCAGAGCGTCGCGGCCAACGACCGCTACCACGAGCGAGAGAACGGTCTCTGGGGCATCACCATCGTCGGCGGCTTCGCTGCCGTCCTGCTGTCCGCGCTGGCGTTCCTGCCCCGCAAGGACGTTTGAGCGCGACGCCCCCGTCTCCCCCGCCCGCTGGTCCGCCTCTCCCGGGTGGTCACACCCCGTTCCGGCGAGCGCCGTCGCTCGCCGGTCGCGCGAGTCAGCGTTATGTGCCCGCCGGCCGAGGGCCGCACATGACCGAGGTCGACCGTGACGTGACCGACCTCTACCGGGCGTACGGCGACGAGCGTCTGCCGCCCGGGCAACGCGAGACGTCGGGTTTTCCGGTGCTCACGAAAAGCGGTGTCCCGTCGGTTGACCGCGAGGACTGGACGCTCTCGGTCACCGGTGCCGTCGAGGCGGAACTCGAACTGTCGTGGGAGGAGCTTCGCGACCTGCCCAGCGAGACCCAGCGACAGGACTTTCACTGCGTCACCGGCTGGTCTCGGCTCGACGTCGCGTTCACCGGTGTCTCTTTCCCGACGCTCGCGGAGCGTGCCGGCGTCCGTGACGACGCCGAACACGTCCTCTTTCACGCGGCCGACGACTACACGACCAACCTCCCGCTCTCGCAGTGTCTGGAACCGTTCGTCCTGTTCGCGTGGGCACTCGACGGCGACCCGCTGCCGCGCGAACACGGCGGACCGCTCCGGGTCGTCACGCCACACCGCTACGCCTACAAGGGGGCGAAGTGGGTCACCGGCGTCGAGTTCCTCACCGAACCGCGGCGGGGCTTCTGGGAGAAGCGCGGCTACTCCGACAGCGCCGACCCGTGGCAGGAGGAACGGTACTCCTGACTGGTTCCCGTGTCGTCGCAGGAACGGGCGGAGAGGGCGTTGAACCACGCGAAGACGGTCCGACTCGGTTCGTTCGACGGTTCGCCACGCTCACCGTCTCACCGCACGGGTCGAGATGGATTCGAACCACGGTCGTTCCGCTCACTCCACTCCCCGGTTCGAATCCCCTCGGCTGTGTGGCTCGCTCCTCACGCCCGCCCGTCGCAGAATCACGGGCCGAGAGGGATTTGAACCCCCGTCCATCTGGTTTCTTCTACGGTCGCCCGGAGACGTCGGGCGGACGTATTAAAAGCCAGACGCTCTGCCTAACTGAGCTATCGGCCCTACTCTGTCTTCGGGCAGGCGTGCGATTAAACCCTTCCCTTCAGTTGCCCCCGCCGCGACCTCACTCCTCCCGGCACATCGCCGCCACGACCGCGCCCGGTGGGCGGTCCTCGACCGCCGCCCGCCGGCGCACCTCGCGGTAGATTTCCGGCGGCAACTCGACGGTGAGACGGCCGAGCGTGACGTCCACCGCCTCGAGGGCGCTCTCGACTCCCTCGCCGTCGGCGACGCGCCCGACGACCGTGCGCACCTCGCGGACGCCGAGGTCGTCGTCCACGGCGGCGAAGGCGACGGTCAGTCGCGCCCGGCCCTCGAGGCGGGCGACGTGTTTCGCGGCCGACGGCGCGAGGTTGCCGGCCGCGACCTCCCTGCGGACCGGCCGCGGTAGGTCGTGTACTCGCGCCCAGGTGCGGACGAACGGGACGCCGACGCCGGCGCGGTCGGCTGCCGCCCGGTACGACCCTTCTCCCCGGACGAGTGCGGCCGCGGCCGCGGCTCCCCGGAGCATCGTCACGGTGTCGCCCCGACCATCCGTCGCGAACGCGTGGACCGTCTCGGCGGCCCGCTCGAGACTCGTCGGGTCCTCCGGGTCGAAGGTGATGGCCTCGTCCGCCCGACGGCCGGTCACCGACCGGTCGCCCCGGACGACCGGTTCGCCGACCGGGGAGGCGCGGTCCGTCGGCGGTGTCGGTCGCTCCCCGCCCGCCTCGCTCTCGGCGCCCGAGTCGCCGTCGGCGTCGGCCGCCGACGGTCGTCCCGGACCCCCGTCGCTGGTCATGACCGAACTACG
This sequence comes from uncultured Halobacteriales archaeon, assembly GCA_964512525.1. Lineage (GTDB taxonomy): Archaea > Halobacteriota > Halobacteria > Halobacteriales > SW-7-71-33 > SW-7-71-33. Next base: position 13,186 of record CAZEIO010000018.1, on the reverse strand, counting down.
GCACGACCGGGCAAAAACCCCACCCACGGCCGGCGACGGTCACTCCTCGGTCGCCCGCTCCGAGAGGTGCTCCCAGACCTCCGCACAGCCGCAGCCGTCCGGGACGTCCCGGAGGTGATCGAGGCGTTCGGTGCGCTCCCCGCGTCGGCTCGTGCCCTCCGTCGCTGACGTCTCCTCTTCGGCCGCGGGGTCGGTGTCCTCGCTCGGTTCCACGTCCGTGTCTCCGGCTCCGTCCGCGTCTCCTGCTTTCATCTACCGGCGATACTCGGCCGGTGAACAAAAGACCGCCGGTCGTCGCGGCGGCGTCGGTCTTAGACCTCGACCGTCTCGCCGCGTTCGGGCGCGACGGCGTCCACCCCGGCCGCCCGTCGGTCGGCGGCGAACTCCGCACAGCGGTCCCCGTGGTTGACGACGACGGTCGCGTCACGGTACGGTTCGAGGAAGTCGAGGAGGCCGCTGCGGTCGGCGTGGGCCGAGAAGTCGAACAGTTCCGCGCGGGCGGCGACCGGCATCCGCCGCCCGTCGAGTTCGGCACTCCCGGTCTCCAGCAGGTCACGACCCGGCGTCCCCGCCACCTGATAGCCGGTCAGGGCGACGAGGTTCGTCGGGTTCGACCGAACGGCGGGGACGTACGTCATCGCGGGCCCCCCCTGGAGCATCCCGCTCGTGGTGACGATAACCGTGGACTGCCGGGCGATGCGCTCTCGCTGACCCGGTCGCCCGTCCACGACGCGGGCGTTCGAGGCGGCCCGCTGGAGAACGTCGGGGTCGCGCAGGAAGCCCTCGTGGCGCCGGAAGAGGTCGGTGACCCGCGTCCCCATCCCGTCCACGTAGCAGTCGATGTCGTGGTCGGCACAGACGGCCATCACCTCCTGCGTGCGGCCGATGCCGAACGCCGGCGTGACGACGGTGCCGCCCTGCCGGAGCGTCTCGCGCACTTCGGTCACGAACGAGGCCTCGACGCGCTCGCGGGGTTCGCGCTCGTCGAAGGCGTACGTGGACTCGACGACGACGGCGTCGGCGTCCGGTCGGGCAGTACTGCCCGGCAGCGTCGCCTGGTCTTCGGTGTTGAAGTCGCCGGAGTACAGCAGTCGCGTCTCGCCGTCGTCCACGAGGACGTGTGCGCTGCCGGGGATGTGGCCGGCGTCGAAGAACTCGACGCGGTGGCCGGCGGCCTCGAACGGCTCGCGGTAGCCGTGGTGGACAGACGCCTCCGTCAGGCGGAGGACGTCCTCGCGGGTGAACGGACACTCGTAGGTGTTCTCGTGGAGGTTCAGGGTGTCGCGGGCGAGCAGTCGCGCCAGTTCGTCCGTCGGCGGCGTCCAGTGGACCGGCGGCCGGTCCGCGGCGTCGCCCGCCATCAGCGTCGGCAGCGCCCCGACGTGGTCGTGGTGGGCGTGGCTCACGACGACGGCCTCGGGATCGACCGAGCGCAGGCCGAGCGGCCACGTCGTCGGGGTGTCGTTCTTGGCGCCGAAGTCGAGTAGCAGGCGGTCGTTGACGAGTATCGCCGACCGCCCCACCTCGCGGGCGCCGCCGAGGAAGCGAACCTCCATCTCGACGGTGGTCGGGACGCGGGGCGCATGTGTCCGTCGGTCTGGCCGTCCGACACCGGAGGGCTACCGTCCCGACGCTCCGTCCACGTCGCGGTCGTTCCCCGACTCGTACCCCCCGACGCCGAACCGCGCGTAGCCGTCGCCGTAGGCGGCGACGAGCGACCCGACCCACCAGTTCCACCGGTCGGCCGGGCCGCCGTCGGGGGCCGACCGGAGTTCGTCGAGGACCGACTCGACGGTGACCACCCGCTCAGTGACGCCGCGGTCGGCCCGGAGCGGGCCGGCGTCCGTGAGGTCGCGCGCGGCGCGGGCCACCGCCCGTCGTTCGGCCTCGCTCCCGCCGAACGTCGCGAGGGCTTCGCGGAGTCGGGCCGCGTCGAGCCCCTCGTCGTCTCGGTCCGGCACGCTCGCCCGCAGGGTCGGCGTTTCAATACGCTTTTGGGCGGCGCCGGGCTCTCTCGGTGTATGGCCACGTTCACCGTCGTCGTCGGCGACCCCGAGGACGGCACCGCACACCAGATGGAGATCGACGGACAGGACGCCAACCGCTTTCTCGGCCGCAGCATCGGCGAGGAGATCGACGGGGGTGCCGTCGGTCTCGACGGCTACACGCTCGCGATCACCGGCGGCTCGGACCAGACTGGCCGGCCGATGCGACCGGGCGTGGACGGCCCGAACCTGAACGAGGTGCTCGCGACCGGCGGCACCGGCTACGAGCCGAAGCGCGAGGGCGAGCGCCGCCGCGTGACCGTCCGCGGTGAGGAGGTCAGCGACGAGATCCGCCAGATCAACGCCGAGATAGTCGAGCGCGGCGACACTGACCTCGCGGAACTCCTCGGCGAGGGCGACGGCGACGAGGACGAGGACGAGGACGAGTAGCCGACGGTGACCGACGCCGGCGTCCCCGCCGACCACTCGTCCGTCGAGAGCGTCCGTGCCCACCTCGAGCGGTACGGTCCCGGTCTCAGACTCATCGCACCCGCGGACGCCGCCCAGTTCCCCGACGAGGTCGTTCGCGTCCACCTCGACGGTGCGGCGCGCTTCGCCCGGCCGCGAACCGCCCCCGACGGCGCGCCCTTTATGCCGGCGGTGTACGACACGCCCGCGACCGCTCGCGACCCGTCCTCGGTGACCGACCCCACCGACCGCCTCGGAGCGTGGGCCGACGCCCGCGGTCTCGGCGCGGGCGACCCGGTCGTCGTGGACGTTCTCTCGACCGGTGAGCGCTACGGCCTGCGCGAACCCGGCGAGTCCGTGACCTACCCCGACCGCCGGGAGCGGTCGGACACTCTCGCCGACATCGCCCGCGACCTCGACGAATAGCGCGGCACGGACCGTCGCAGGCCGACGGTCGCCGTCGAGAGCGCGCTCCTTTTGTCGCCGCCGACCGCAGTACGGGCATGGACGAGCGCAGACGGGCCTTCCTCGCGGGCGACGCGCCGGAGGACGTCCTGATGTACCTCGCGGACGACGCCGTGGACGACGCCGCCCGCCTCGCCGAACAGGACGGCGGCGAGCGGGTGGCGGGCGGCGCGGTCGTCGTCGTGGACGGCGAACGCGGCCGACGGGCCTTCGCCGCCGCGACCGGCACCGACCCGATGAGCTTCGCCGGCCGCGCTCGCGACCGCGAGAGCCACGTGGACCGCGACCTCACCGGCGGGGTCTGCCCGGAGGCGGAATCCGACGCGGACGCGGCCGGCGAGGACGACCACCACGTCCGCTTTCTGTTCTCGTTCGCCGAGGCCCGACAGCCGGACGGCGACGGCATCTACGCCGAGGGCGACGTGGTCCACGCCTACGCGCAGTGTTCCTGTGGCGTGGCCTACTCGGACCGGTGGGTCGCTGACGAGCGCGACTGAGCGGCGCTCACTCCAAGGACTCGAAGGCGGCGAGTATCCGTCGCTTGGCGACCGCACCGCGGGTCGTCCAGTGGTGGGCGTAGTCCAGCATGTCTTCGAAGACGTCCGGCCGACAGCCGGCGGCCTTGGGGTGTCCGCCACCGCCGACCTGTCTCGCGACCTCGTGTGCCCGCTGGAAGGTCTCCGACCCACGGATGCTCGCGCCGCCACCCGGTTTCGTCACGACGACGGCGTCGGCACCCTCGCCGCGGAGACGCTCCGCAACCTCGTTCTGCGAACAGCGGCCGTAGGTGACCGCGACGGTAATCGACGGGTCGCCCTCCTCGGCCTCGGGCGGGGGACTCGTCTCGCGTGCCGCCGCCGGGCGGCCGTCGATGGCGAACTCGTATGTGTCGGCGCGGTTGACCGCCCGATCGATACGGTCGTTCTTGTCGCGCCGCCGCTCCGCGAGGAAGTCCGTGGCGCCCTGGGGGAGGTCCGGCCCGTGTGCCCTGACGAGTTCGACGTACGTCTCGGCGTCCAGCCAGTACGAGAGGTCGGCGAGGTCGTCGCTGCGGGGATCCTCCTTGATCCAGAGGTCGTGGTCGCGGGTGACGGCCGCGAGTTCGACGAGGTGGTCCGGGAAGTCGTAGTCCACCGACCGCAACGTGACGTCTGCGGTGCACTCCGCGTCGTCCTCGCCGACGACGAGGTCCACGCCCATCTCCCGTACCGCCCGTGCGGTCTCGGGGTCCCACTGGTGGTGGTCGAACCAGCGCACCGTCCCCGCTCGCTCGAGGAGTGCCCGGAGTTCCACCTCGATGGCGGCGATGCTCTCGGGACTGACGTCACAGACGAACGCGTCCGCGCCGGGTTCGAGGTAGGCGGCGGCGCGGGCGAGACCGGCAGCCACCTCGTTCGGTCCGGAGGGGACCAGTCCCACCTCGCTCCGGCCCCGGAGGTCGGGGCCGTCGTCGCTCTCGGTCGTGTCCTCGCCCTCGACCGCCTCGACCACCGCCGCGACCGGGTCCGCGGGGTCGCGGTCGGCGACGAAACCGGGCGTGTCTGCCGTCTCCTCGTCTCCCTCGTCGCCGTCGTCGTCGTCGCCGATACGGTCGAGTGCGACGCCACCTGCCGGTCGGCCGAACGCCTCGCGGAGTAACGCCACGCAGCCGAGACCGTCGGCGTCGCTGTCGGCCACGACGGCCGCCGTCGCACCGGCGAGTGCCGCCGCCGCTCGCTCGTCGGCGTGTCCCTCGTCGAGCGAGTCGGGATAGAAGAAGCCGGTACCGGGCAGGAGTGACCGACGCTCCGGCGAGAGCCGGTCGTCGTCGATGAGACTCTCGTCCATGCCGACGCCAGCCGGCGACGACTGAAGTAAGCCGCGGTCGCCGCTCCGCCCACGGCCCGCCCGCCACGCCGGTTCGGTGCCGTCGCCGACTCAAGTCGCCGTTTTAGCTTGGGATACCCACACCACGTCCCCCTCCGTCACTGGTGACATGGTACGCACCCTCACCGTTGCCGTCCTCGTGACGGTGACTGCCGTCTCGGTCGTGGCGGCGGGAGTCCTCGCCCTCGACGCCCACCACCACGACGCGTCGAACTTCGACGACTCGACCGGACCCGAACTCGCGCAGTTCGAGTCCCCGGCGGCGTTCCGGGCGTACGTCGAGTCGGCCCGTGCCACCAGCCGCGGGTGGAACCCGCGGCGAGCCGTCGAGGCGGCACAGGGCGGCGACGCGGCGTCCGACGACGGCGGCGGTGACGGCACGGCGAAGAGCGCGCCCGTCCGCATCTCGGGGACGAACGTCCAGGAGGCCGGCGTCGGCGAACCGGACCTCCTGAAGACCGACTCCGGGGAACGGGTGGCGTTCTACGCCGGCCCGCACGCCCGGCAGGGAGGGCCCGAAGCGAAGAGGACGGGGACGCCCGGCGAGACGACGGTCGTTGACCTCGCGAACCCGCGCCGACCGGCGATAGCCGGGACCGTGGACGTCCGGGGACGGATGCTCCTCGCCGACGACCGACTCGTCGTCCTCTCGGGCACGACAGTTTACGGCTACGACGTGAGCGACCCGGCGGACCCAAAGCGAGTCTGGAACCGGACGGTCAACGGCGACGTCGTCGCCGCCCGACTCGTGAACGGGACGGTGTACGTCGTCGTCGGGCAGGCGGTCAACGAGGACCAGCCGTGTCCCGTCAGGCCGGTCGTGGACGGCCCGGCGGTCGCGTGTACCGAGGTCCACCATCCGACGGCGACCGTTGACGAACCGGCGACCTACACCACGGTCGCACTGTCGCCGGGCGACGGCAGCGTCACGGGCACCGCGAGCGTGGTCGCCTCCGCCGGCCGCGCGACGACGTACGTCTCCGGCGACGCGGTGTACCTCACGTACACCCGGTCCGTGAGCCGTGCCGAGACCGTGGTCGCGTTCGTCCTCGAACGGGAGGCACTCGACGAGACGGCCCGCGAGCGACTGCGCGACCTCCGGCGGTCCGACCGCTCGCCGGAGGACTACCGCGAGGAGGTGCGGGCGACCCTGCGGGCCTGGGAGGAGCGCACCGACGCCACCCGGGCGGACAGGCGGCGCCTGCGAGAGGACCTCGACGCCTACCTCGCCGAGCGACAGCGAGAACTCGTCCGGACCGGCGTCGTCCGGGTCGGTATCGGCGGCGACGGCCCGAGGGTGGCGACCAGCGGCGAGGTGCCCGGGGTCGTGCTGAACCAGTTCTCGATGGACGCCCGGGACGGTCGCCTGCGTATCGCCACCACCATCCCGGGCGTCGGCGACGCGGAGTCGGTCAACGACGTGTACGTCCTCGACGACTCGCTCGACGTGCAGGGGTCGGCCCAGGGAATGGGCGAGGGCCAGCGGGTGTACGCCGCCCGGTTCGTCGGTGAGACCGCCTACCTCGTCACGTTCCGCCGGGTGGACCCCTTCCACGTCGTTGACCTCTCGGACCCCGCAGACCCCGAGGAACTCGGCGCGGTGAAACTGCCGGGCTTCTCGGAGTATCTCCACCCCATCGGCGAGGACCGCGTCCTCGGCGTCGGCCGGGAGAACGGCAGCGTGAAGGCGGTGGTCTTCGACGTCTCGACGCCGAGTGAGCCGCGGGTGGTGGACTCACACGTCATCGACGACCGCTGGTCTGCGGTGTCGCGGTCGCACCACGCTTTCCTCCAGGACGCCCGCCACGAGGTGGTGTTCGTGCCCGGGTCCGGCGGCGGTCACGTCTTCGGCTACGACAACGACGCGAGCGGCGAGGCTGCCCTGACGCTGCAAAAGCGGGTCGATGTCGGCGGCGAGGCGGTGCGGGCGCTGTACGTCGGTGACGTCCTCTACGTCTTCGGGCACGAGGAGGTCGCGGTCGTGGACGAGACGGCCTGGCAGCGACTCGGCACGCTCGACCTCGACGACGGGTGGCAGCCGGTCGCCAACCGGACCGACACCGGGTCGGGAGACTGACGGCCGCGAACCCCACCGTTTTGACGCCCGCCGCCGACGGACGGACATGGCCGACAGCGCATTTAAGCGCCGCACCCGCGAGTGCCAGCGCCGACTCCGCGAGGACCACGATGCCGACGCAGTCGTGTGCTTCCCGGGGTCGAACCTCTACTACCTCACAGGCTTCGACGAGACGCCCGGCGAGCGTCACCTCCTCCTCTTTCTCACCGGCGACGACCTCGCCTTCCTCGTCCCGGAACTGTACGCCGACCAGGTCGCCGCGGCGTCGTGGCTCGACGACCTCCGCGTCTGGGCCGACGACGAAGACGCCGCCGTCGCCGTCGCCGAGACGGTCGCGGCCCTCGGACTCGCCGACGCCGACCGCGTCCTCGTGGACGAGCAGATGTGGGCGCGGTTCACCCGGGACCTGCGGGCGGCGATGCCCCGTGCCGACCTAGACCTCGCGACCGAGATACTCGGCCCGATGCGGGTCCGGAAGGACGCGGCCGAACTCGACCGGCTCCGTGACGTCGCCGCCCGCACCGACGCGGTGAGTCGCGCCCTCCGCGAGACCGACCCCACCGGGGAGACGGAACGCGACCTCGCCCGCGACGTCGAGCGGCGTCTCGCCGAGCGCGGCTGTTCGGGACCGTCGTTCGAGACCATCGTGGGGTCGGGCCCGAACGGCGCGCACCCGCACCACACCCACGGCGACCGGACCATCGAGGCGAGCGACCCGGTGGTTCTCGACTTCGGCGGCGTCCGCGACCGCTACCCGAGCGACCAGACGCGGACGATGGTCTGGGGCGACTCGCCGGCGGGGTACCGCGAGGTCCACGAGGTGGTCCGCGAGGCCCACGACGCCGGCGTCGCGGCCGTCGAACCGGGCGTGCCCGCCGCGGCGGTGGACCGGGCCGCCCGCGAGGTCATCGAGGCGGCGGGCTACGGCGAGCGGTTCGTCCACCGCACCGGTCACGGCGTCGGTCTCGACGTGCACGAACCGCCGTACATCACCGCGTCGAACGGCCGCGAACTCGAACCGGGGATGGTGTTCTCGGTCGAACCCGGTATCTACCTCGAGGGCGAGTTCGGCGTGCGCATCGAGGACCTCGTCGTCGTCACCGAGGACGGCCACGAGCGACTGAACGACTCGCCGCGTGGCTGGGAGACGCGGCCGTAGCCGGGAGCGGTCGGTCAGAACCGCTCGGCGGCGATTCGGTCGGCAGGTGCGACGAGGTCGGCCGGCAGGTCTCGGAACCACGCCGCGGCGGCTATCTCGTCCGGTTCGGGCCGGAGCGTGCCGCCCTCGTACTCGGCGACGAGTGCCGCCGCGAGTTCCACCGTCGGCGGAACGTCGGCGTCGGGCGGCGGTCGCAGTTTCGCACGCTGGACCGCCGCCACGTCCCGGACGGTGCAGTCGAGACCGGTCTCCTCGCGCACCTCGCGACGGCCGCCCTCGAGCACGGACTCGTCGGCCTCGACCATGCCACCGGGACAGGTCCACGCGTCGGGGCGGCGGTCACTCCGGTCACGAACGAGAGCGACGGTGTCTCCCCGTTCGACCCAGACGCGGGCGGTCGCGACGACGCCCCACTCCCGCCGCTCGAGGGCGCGCTCGTGCCCTCGCTCGTCGAGGTCGTACGTCTCCGTCTCGACGGGGAAGCCGTCGCCGAACGTCTCCCGCAGGCGGTCGATCCGTCGCTCGACCTCGTCTGCTCCGGGCGGCACGCTCCGCCCGACGACGGCACTCGACTTCGGCGTTGTGGTGCACCGACGGCGACCGGACGAGTGCCGGGCGTCAGACACACGGCGAAGGCTTTTGCCGCCGCCGGCCGGCCCTGTATGCATGACAGATGGGGGCCCCGCCGACGACGTGGACGCAGACGCGGACGCGGACGGTGACCCGGCTGCCGCTCCCGAGGCCGACGCTGCGGCGGACGGCGGCGAGACGACGCCCGACAGGGTCGCTGCCGCGGCCGCCGCCGAGGCCGAGTACGCCGGCAGCGACGGGACGACCGATTCCGACGCCGACGACGGCGCGGACGGTGCCGCCCCGGCAGCCGACGCGGACGACGCCGCCGCCACCCCGGGTGTCCCTCAGGACGTGCAGTCGTACGAGCGCTTTACGAAGATAGAGGGCAGCCAGTACGACCGCGTCAACGACTTCATCCGCGACCGCACGTACGTCACCGCCCGGGAATGGGCTATCGCCCGCCTCTGTGCGGACTTCCGTACCGACACCGGCGTCGAGATGACGAAGATAGGCGAGAACCTTCCCCGTCTGGTCCCGTTCATGACGGACACCTACTCCCCCCAAGCGGTCAACCAGGCCCGCGCTGCCTTCGAGGAGAAGGTTCGCAAGTCCGGGGCGACGTTCCTCTACGGCGCGATGTCCGGCTTCTTCACGCCGGAGGAACTCGACGACATGCTGTACGAGGTGACCGAGGTGGCGAAGTTCCTCCTCGAGGTGGAAGGCGTGGACCTCGCCGTCGAGGAGGAACTCGACGCCGAGGACCGCATTTCGGCGGCGATGCGGGAGGTCCGCGAGGCGAGCACCGAGGTCCGTCACGGCGGCACCGCGTGTCCGAACTGCGGACACGAGATCGGCGCCGACGCCGACGACTGACCGCCCGCTCCCGGCCCCGGCCCCGGACGTCTCCACCTCTCGTCGCGTCTCCGGCGTCCTCCTCGTCCCCGCGCGGACGCCGGAAGACCACGGTCCCTTTTGTGTCGCCCCGCGAACACCGACCGTGACGTCCGACCCGCGCCAGACGCTCGCGAGCGGTCTCGTCCCCGGCGTCCTCCTCGGGACCGGCGGCGCCGTCCTCGTCGGTCTCCTCTCCGACACGCCGGACCAGGTGGCCCTCTTTTTCGTCGTCGCCGGCAGCGTCGCGTTCGTCCTCGGCGGTCTCGCACACAGGAGCGCCGGCTCGCTGGAGGGGAGTCTCGGGGACTACACCGCGGGCGACTTCTCCGTCGAGGATGCCCGCAGGAGCGCCCTGCGCCTCGTCGGACTCGGCGTCGGTCTCGCACTCGGCGGCGGTCTCGCCCTCGTCGCCCTCTGAGGCGAGTGCCGGGTCGGTCCAGCCGCGCGACGCGTCCCAACCGCTAAGCCGCGGGGTCGCGGACGACACGGTAGTGTCAGAGAACCCACCGACGAGTCCCGTGACGCGGTGGGTCCGCCGCCGGCTGGCCCTGCTCTGGAGCGGCGCGCGCGTCGGTCTCGCGGTCGGCGGGGCACTCACGCTCCTCGTCGCCCTCGGGACCGGCGACCGGGTCGGTGCCACCTCGACGGCCGTCGCGGCCGGGTCGTTCGCCCTCGGTCTCGCCCTCCTCGCGTGGGGGCTGGCGACGCTGTTCGGCGAGGCCCTCGACGGCACGGGCCGGGTCCCGGCCGAGGCGACCGTCCGGCGCGTGGCGACCCGTGTCGCCGGGGGCGGCGTGGGCGTGGTGGTCGGCGCCACGGTCGTCTCCGTCCTCGTCGCACTGGCCTGACGTCGGGCCGGTACCGGCGACTACTGCTCGTCGCCCGCCGGGTCCGTGCTGACGTCCACGTCCACGTCGAGGGCAGTCGCCGCCACCACCTCGACGGGACGGTCGCCGACGAGTGCGTCCTCGACCGCCGCCGCGACCGGCCCGGCCTCGTCCGGCCCGCCGGCGCGGCCGACGCTGCCGACGCTCGCCGGGTCGAACGCCGTCCCGAGTGCCTCGTACACCGGGCCGAGGACGCGAGCGACCTTCGACCGGTCCCGGACGACGACGATGCCGGCGGTCGTCGCCGCGTCGCGGCGCACTCGCTGGGCGATACCGACCACCTTCCCCCGCCCCTGCAGGGAGTGCGTCCCGGGACAGAACGAGTTCGGCGGCTCGCCGCGGTCGAGGTCGGCCCCGAGATCGGCGAGTGCACCCCCGACGGTGCGGGTGACGCGGTCGTAGCGGTCTTCCAGTCGTATCGCGGTCCGGTCCTCGACGGGCGTCGCGCGGAGGAAGGCGAGCGTCGCGCCGGTCCCGGTGTAGGCCACCGCCCGCCCGCCCACGTCGCGTTCGTACGGCGGGTAGCCACGCTCGCGGGCGACGCGCCGCGCCGCGCCGTAGCCGTCGCTTCTGGTGTCCTGCCGGCCGAAGGCGACCTGCCGGTGGGGCCGGACGACCCTGACCGCCGGCCTGCCCGCCGCCGCGACAGATAGCAGTCGGTCGTTCACCGCGCGGTCGCGCTCGACCGTCGCCTCGCGCCCGCGGACGACGAGGACGCCCCTGCCCGCCGCGTCGCCCGTCGCGTCGGCGGCCGCGTCGTCGCCCCCTGCCGTCGTCATCGTCGGCCGTCCGTGCCGGACGCGGTTAATATATCCGCTCGGCGCCCCGAGCGCAGGCGTGAGCGAGGACCCGCGTAACCCGCCCGACTCGAGTGCCGACGGACTCGCCAGCGACGGTGACGGGCGGGACGGCCCGCACCGCGCCCGGCACGTCGCGACGCCGTTCGCCGGCGGGTCGGAGCGTGCGGACGACACCGGTGACGGGACCGTCGCGGTTCTCCCCGCGACGCTACTCGACCGCTACCGGCGCTTCTCGCTGTACAACTCGCCGTACGCGGCCCACGACGAGGGGTGCGCGGTGGACCTCTACCCGGAGCGAGGGACGGCACCGTCGCCGGTCGCCGGCGAGGTGACGACGGTGCGGTCGGTGTCGGCGCCGCCGAAGCCCTACGCCGCCGACGAGGACCACCTGATAGTGGTGGCGACTGACGACACGCGGGACGCGACGGCAGACGGTCTCCTGACCCCGCCGGATGCACGGGTCCGGGTGATGCACGTGGACCCGGACGTCGCCGTCGGTGACCGGGTGGCCGTGGGCGACTCGCTGGGCGAGACCGTGCGCTCCGGGTTCTTCGCGCCGTGGGTCGGCGACCACATCCACGTCGGCGTGCGGCCGCCGGACGCAAACCCCCTGCGGGCGACGGGGTCGATGCCGATGGCGCTCGGTCCGGATGTCGCCCTCGCGGCCCTGCCGTGGGACGGCCGGGGGCGAGTCGTCGAGACGGGCGACTGCTACGTCGCCCTCGACGCACCCGCGCACCCGGCCGCCGGCGACCGCCTCGCCGGTATCGCGGCCGGCGTCGGCGGACCCGTCGGCACAGACGGCGCGACGACGGCACTCGCCGACGGCGGTCTCGTCCACTACGACGGCGGCGGCGTCTTCCCGACGGAGGGCACCGAACGGTCACTCGCCGGCGACCCGGTGTTCGTCGCCGGACGGCGGGTCGGGACCGTGGCCCCGGACGGCCGGACGGTGGCGTGGCGCGACCTGACGGTGACGCTCGACGGCGACCCCGTCACCGGCGTCTCGCTGTACGCCGGCCACGACCACGCCGGCGCGAAGGTGGTCGGCCCGGACCTCGCCGCCGCGGTCGGCGACGAGGTGCGCGTCGAACTGGTCCCGCCCGGGGAGACGGCGTAGTTCGGCCCGGGATTAGTCCTCGCCGTACCGCGCCCGGTGGCGCTCTCGCAGGCGCTCGTAGGCCGGGTCCTCGCGGACGGCGTCGAGACGGTCGCGGTAGAGTTGGGCTATCTCGTACTTTTCCTCGTCGTACCACTGCCGTGGCTCGCGCTCCTCGCCGTCCACGTACTTCTGTCCGCCGGGGTACTTCGCGTAGCGCAGCGCCCGCGTCCACCCCATCTGGAGGTACTTCCGCGCGAGGTCCATCCCGACGAACTCCCCCGCCTCGCGGTACTCGCGGTAGCGCTCGTGGATGGCCGCGGCCGCCGTCGCCGCCGCCTCGCGGTCCGACACCGTCCACAGCGGCAGGAGTTCCGACTTGTACGGCTCGACCTTGAACGCCCCTCGCTCGTCGTCGGTCGAGCGGTAGCGCTCGGGGTGTTCGCGGAAGTCGAGGTCGTACTCGGGGCCGTCGTCGCGTTCCGGGACCGTCCCCCGGACTGGGCCGTCGTCGCTCACGGCTGGCTACTCGAATCGGATCGCCTCGCGGTCGTGGACCTCGCCGAAGAGGAAGTCGGCGTGGTCGAGCGCGTACTCGCGGTGGTCGTCCTCGATGGCCCCGACGGCGTCGCCGACGAGGATCGGTCGGTAGTCCCTGAGTCCGGCCGACCCGGCGGTATGGAGGACGCAGACGTTCGCCAGCGTCCCGCAGATCACGAGGTCGTCCACGCCGCGGGCGGAGAGCCAGCCGTCGAGTTCTGTCTGGTGGAAGGCGTCGTAGGTATGCTTCTCGACGACGTGGTCCTCGGGGTGGACGTCGAGACCGTCCACGATCTCGGCCTCCCACGACCCCTCGCGGACGTGCTCGCCCCAGCGCTCGAACTCGTCGTAGTAGTGTGCGTCGTCGAACTGC
>CAZEIO010000017.1:9932-19658 GCA_964512525.1 uncultured Halobacteriales archaeon | reverse complement strand
GAGACGCCCTCGACGGTGCGGTAACACCACTCCAGGTCGGCCGTGGCGGTCGGCTCGTCGTCCTCCTGGAAGACGTCAACCTCGGCACCGAGCGTCGGCCGAACCCGTCTCTGGCCGCCGTCGGTCGCCGGTCGTTCGTCGCCGCCGTCGGTCGGTACCGTCTCGAAGTCGTGGCCTGTCGGCCCGTCCTTGTCACCCATCGCGAACGTTGACCGGAACTCACAAGTCCGGACACACAAACCCTTCGCCATGGACTTCGCCCTCTCGACGGAACAGCGACAGATCCGGGACACGGTCGCCGAGTTCGTCGACGAGGAAGTCGTGCCCCGCGCCGCCGAGATCGACGAGACCGACGAGTTCCCCCGTGACCTGATCGAGCAGATGGCCGACCTCGGTCTCATGGGAATGCCCTTGCCGGAGGAGTACGGCGGCAGCGGTCTCGACTACCACTCCTACGCGATCGGCCTCGAGGAAATCTCTCGCGGCTCCGGCGGTCTCGGCACCGTCGTCGCCGCCCACATCTCGCTCGCGGGTAACATGCTCTACGAGTACGGAACCGACCGCCAGCGCGAGCGTTACCTCGAACCGCTGGCGACCGGCGAGGAGATCGGTGCCTTCGCACTCTCGGAGGCCGGCGCCGGCAGCGACGTCCCGAGCATGCAGACCCGCGCCGACCCGGCGAGCGAGGGCGGCGCGCCCGACGCCGAACGCGACGGCGACGGCTACGTCATCGACACCGTCGTCGTCTTCGCGAAGACCGACGCCGACGCCGGGACGCGAGGCATCTCGTCGTTCGTCGTCCGGCCCGACGAGGACCCCGGCTTCCACGTCGAGGGCGTCGAGAAGAAACTCGGCGACAAGGGCTGTCCCACCGCCGAGTTGCGCTTCGAGGACTGCTACGTCCCCGCGGAGCGTCGCCTCGGCGAGGAGGGCGAGGGATTCAAGCAGGCCTTGGAGACGCTGAACGGCGGCCGCATCACCATCGCCGCCCGCGGCGTCGGCATCGCCCGCGCGGCCTTCGAGGCCGCCCGCTCGTACGCCACCGACCGCGAGCAGTTCGACCGCCCCATCTCCGAGTTCCAGACCATCCAGCACAAGTTCGCGGACATGGACACCAAGATACAGGCCGCGAAGCTACTGATGCACCGCGCGGCCGACCGGAAGATGCGCGGCGAACGGTTCGTCAAGGAGGCCGCACAGGCCAAGTTGTACGCCTCCGAGGTCTCCCGCGAGGTGGCGAACGAGGGCATCCAGATTCACGGCGGCTACGGCTACACCACGGACTTCCCCGCCGAGCGATTCTACCGCGACGCGAAGCTCAACGAGATATACGAGGGCACCAGCGAGATTCTGCGTAACACCATCGCCAACGAACTGCTCGACTGAGCGGCGCTTCCCGTCGTCCGCGAGCGGACCGACCCGGAGACGAGTCTCCACGGTGCGGTCGTGACGAAGGCGAGGGGCGGGTGGACGTGGGCCGCCGGACCGGGTCGAGATGTCGGACCGTCCGGACAGTCCGACGTGGGTGCGGGCGCGACGAGCGATTGTGCCGACTGTGGCGTGAAAAGCGCCTGCGTCGGCACTCGACGCTACCGCTCCCGGACAAATAAACTCCCCGCCTCAGAGCCTACGGTCGGCCGGTCCGGACTCACTCAGGTCTCGCTCCCGTCGCCGCCCTCGCGGGCCAGTCGCTCCCGTGCCGCCGGGAACTCCTCGCGGACCGCTCGCACCCGGCCGGGATCCACCGTCGCCGTCACCGTCGTTCGCTCGTCCCCGCTCGTGGCGACTGGCGTCCCCCACGGGTCGTGGACCGTCGAGCGACCCAGCAGGGTCGCGTCGGCGTCCTCGAACGTGCCGACGCCGTTCACCGTCGCGACGTAGCAGGCGTTCTCGACGGCTCGCGCCCGCGACAACACGGACCAGTGTTCGACGCGCGGGTAGGGCCACGCGCTCGGCACCAGAACGCACTCCGCGCCCCGCGCCGCCAGTCGGCGGAACTCCTCGGGGAAGCGCAGGTCGTAGCAGGTGGCGACGCCGGCCGTCAGGCCGCACGCGAGCGTCGCGGTGGGCAGTCGCTCGCCGGCCGTCAAGAGGTCCGTCTCGCGGGAGTCGTAGCCGAACAGGTTGCGCTTGCGGTAGGCCAGTCGCCGCTCGCCGTCGCGGTCGAACAGCACCGCCGTGTTCGCGAGGCCGTCGTCGGCCGGTCCCGTTCCCGACGCCGCGAGGTCCTCGACCACCGACCCGGCGAGTAGCGCCACCGACGCCTCCTCCGCGACAGTCGCCAGCCGCGAGAGCGTGGGACCGTCGAGCGACTCCGCCGTCCGCCCGTAGGCGTCGAACGCGAAGTAGCCGGTGGCGAACAGTTCGGGGAGCGCGACGACGTCGGCGCCGGCCGCGGCTGCACGCTCCACCGCGGCCACCGCCCGGTCCACGTTGTCCGCCACCCGGCCCGCACGGCTCTCCATCTGGACCAGCGCGAGCGTCACCGACTCGTCCGTCCCGGACGCACCGTCACTGCTCGCGGTCACGACTCTTCCTCGGTCTCCTCCGCCGGGTCGGTGCCGGTACCCGCGTCCGTGCCGGGAACTATCTCCACCTCCGGATTCGCCTCGACGTCCGCGAGGAGCGTGTTCGCGAGGTTCTCCAGTTCCCGGTCGAGGTTGCGCTTGAAGAAACGCTCCACGCCGGGCAGTCGCCCCTCGACGACGAAGCGACTCGTCAGCCGACTGCCCTCCTCGGTGGCCGCAATCTCGTGTTCGCCGGTGACGCGAAACACCTTCGAGCGGCCGACGAACTCGACGTACTCCGGCGGTCGCCGGGTGACGTCCTCGGTCGCCACCTGCACCGCCCGGTCGAGGAGCGGGAGCGGTAACTGGACGTACCACGTCGCCTCGCGACCGGCGTCGTCGCCCAGTTCGTAGTCGGTGACGACACTGATGGAGCGAGCCCGGTTCTCGGGGTCGGCGATGAACGCCCAGACGCGCTCTGGACTCGCCGGCACCTCGACGACTCGCTCGACCCGAACAGTCATCGAGGTTCCTTCGAACTCGGACGGTTAAAGTTGCGCGACCCGGCAGCGACTCGCTCAGCCGTCGGGCGTCACTCGCCAGGTGGTGGACCGCGCCCGGCCCCACTTCTCGACGTCGATGTCGTCGGACTTCTCTCCGAGTCTGGGGAGCAACTGCCCGACCTGCTTCGAGGAGAGACCGAGCGTGTCGGCGATGTTCCGCGAGCGGAAGTAGCGTTCCCCCCGAGAGACGCTCTCGGCGAGGTACGCCAGAACTCGCCGTTCCTCCTCACTGTAGTCGTTCATTCTTCTCACTCTGACGTACGTCGTTCGGAGGCTTAACCGTTTCCCGTCGGTCGCCGTCGCCCCGTGACTCGCGCGGCGACCGTCCGCCCGACGGAGCGGCGCGGTCGGTCGTCTAGCTCGGGTACACCTGTGCGGCCACGACCGCCATGACGCCGAAGACGACGGCGGCCGCGAAGGCCCACGCCGCCACCTCCTCGGGCGCGAGGGCGTACATTCCGACCGCGCCGGCGACGGTCAGGAGCGAGAACAGCACCGTCAGTCCGACGCCCTTGTCGGTCGTCACGGTCTCGACTGCCATGCCCACCGCGTCGGCCCTCGCGGATTTAATATCCCCGATCGCTCGCCTCGCGGAGCGCACTCACTCCACCGCCAGACACTTGTCGCTCGCCCCGGCTTGTACGAGTATGACACGGAGTTTCTCCGCTCCTGATCGCGTTCTCCGCCGGTCGTGACGCCTCCGAAGACCGCCCCGACGCCGACGCCGGCCCGAGCGACCCGTCACCGGACGCCGCCGACGTGACCGTCCACGACCGCGAGGGCGAGGTGGTGCTGTCGGTCGGCGAGGAGTCCCGTCGGCTGACGCCCGCGACCGCCGCCGCACTCCGGACCGCACTGGGTGATGCCGTCGCCGACCGCCGCGACTTCGTCCACACCGTCGGCGAACGCCGTCCGGACGGCTCGTACGTCGTCCACCGCCGCGGTGCCGATTCGGCGGGCAACAGCGTCGTCTTCGACTCCTTCGCGGCCCTGCGGCGCCTGTACGAGCGCCTGCCGGCCCACGCCGACGCCGCCGCGGTCGGCGAGGCGGCCGACGTCACCGGGTCGCGCCGGCACCTGCTGGTCCGTCACTTCGCCGAACACCCGGCCTTCCCCTGTCACCTGACCTCGCGGAGTCCGCTGCGGGTGACGGCCGAAGACGGCCGGCCGGCGGCGGAGGACTGACCGCCCCGGCCGGACGCGACCCCCGGCGGCGGCTCAGACGACCTGCATCATCCGTCGCTCGAACCGGCCGACGCGCACCTTCCGCCAGCCACGGAGTTCCTCGTCGAGGTCGGGGTCGCCGGTATCCACCCGGAGGACGCCCGTGTCGTCCAGCTTTGCGTCCGAGGCGACCACCTCGACCGTGGCGCGGCGGACGACGGCCGGCGATATCTGCTGGTTCCCCCGCCCCAGGAAGAACCCCTGTCCGCCGATGGGCGAGACGACCACCACGTTGTCCGCCGGGTCCTCCCGGAGGGCGTCGAGAATTCCGGTCTCGGAGACGTCCCGGAGCACCTCGCCGTCCCGGTACACGTCCACGCCCAGCGGCGTCCCCTCGAAGCCGAGTTCGCGCTTCACCGCCGCGAGCGTTGACCCCGGCCCGAGGACGTACGTCTCCCCGGGACCGACCTCGCTCGCGACGCCGGCGGCCAGCGACTCGACTGTGCCGCCGCCGACCTGCTTCGAGGTCTGTACGTCCTCGCCGACCGGCACCCGGACGACGGCGCGGAGCTCCGTCTCCACCTCGCCGCCGCGGAAGGCGTCCTCGTCGATGTCGTTGACCTCTCGCTCGGCGGTCGGTCCGCCCGGCTCGAAGTCGGCGAGCAGTCGCCCGGCCGCCGCCGGCGTCGCGCCGAAGACGCCGGAGTACACCTTCACCCCGGCGGGGACGCCGAGCATCGGCACGGCCGCGTCCGCCGCCCGGATCGTCTCGGCAACGTCCACGGCGGTGCCGTCGCCGCCGACGAAGGCCACGAGGTCCACGTCGCGTTCCAGGAAGCCCCGCACCGCCGCGCGGGTGTCCTCGGCACTCGTCTCGAACGGGTCGGCGGGTGGGTCGGTGACGACTTCGGCCTCGACGCCGGCCGCGCGGGCAGCGTCTGCTCCCATCGGTCCCCCGGCTACAAGGAGCGTGAGCGGCCCCTGTCGGCGGTCTCGCAGGGCCGCGAGTGCCTCGCGGGCACGGTCGGGACTGCGGCGCTCGGCGCCACGCTCGCGGGCCTCGCTCACCTTCCCGTCGGTACCCTTCAGGCCGACCCGACCACCCATCCCCGCCACCGGGTTGACGACGAAGCCGAGGCGCATACCCACGGTCGGGACGCGGGCGGCGAAAGGGTTGCGACACCGGCCGGGACGGTGCCGTCGAGACCACACCGGTCGTGCGGTCCCCGGACGGAGCGTGCCTGCACCGGCCGGCTCTCTGTGGCACCCGACCACGGTCGAACTCGAGCCGCTACCGGAGAACCAGTCCTCGGTGCGCGTCCGTCCCTCGCAGTCCGGATCGGAGTCCGTCAGCGGTACGCGTCGAATTCCTCGCCGAAGAGCAGGAAGTAACCAGTCCCGACGAGACCGACGACAGCGGCGACCGTGAAGGCGACCTCTGGACTGACGAAGTCCCACAGGTAGCCCCCCACCGCCGCACTCGGGATGACCACCGTGTTCCGGAGCAGGTAGTACGTGCCCGTGACGCGGCCGCCAGTGTCCTGGTCGGCGGGCCCGACGATCAGTGCCTTGTGCGAGGGCAGGCCCGCGAAGCGTAGCCCCGAGAACGCGAACACGAGGACCAACGCGGGCGCACTCTCCGGAGTGTTGATCAGCACGACCGGAAAAACGGCGTAGACGGCGAACCCGAACGCGACGACAGGTTTGAGTCCGACGTACTCGGCGGCCTTGGCGGCAGGAGCCATCGTGAGCAGTGCGACCAGCATCTCGACGCCGAGCAGGTAGCCGAACAGCGCCGCCGGCGAGAGGACAACTGTGGACGTGATCCCTCCGGCAGTGACGGTCGTCTCCAGCCCCACGCCGAGAACCCGCGTAACGACGAGGACGAAGAAGACGTAGACCATACCGTTGGCGAAGCGAACGAGCGTATCACCGACGAGCAGCGGGCGGAGTTCCTCGGGCATGTCTCGAAGATCCTGCCGGATCTGCTCGTAGCTCGTGACGGACTCCCCGAGAGTGTCGGAGCTAGCATCGTAGAGAACGTGCTGGACGATAGTGCCGACAGCCCCGAAGGCGACTGCGACCCCGAGAACGTACCGGAAGCTGACGGTGAACTCGGGGTGGAAGCCGATGAGGACGGCGGCCAGCACCGGGCCGATCAGAAACGCGGTGCGACGGAACGTCTCGGTGCTGGCGAAGCCTGCCGCCAGCCGCGAGGGATCGGTTGCCTGCTTGACGACCGCGAACGTCGCGCCGAGGCCGAACGACTTCCACGCCTGCGCGAGGAACAGCCCCACGAATATCCAGATCCACGGTTGGACGGTCACGCCAGCGAGTTCTATCGTTCCGATAGTAGGGGCGAGCAGCCAGACCCCGACGCCGACGGTCGATAGCAGTCCGAAGACCGTGAGCGCGTAGCGAGAGCCGATACGGTCGGACACCGCGCCGCCGGGGTACGGATAGACCGCCGAAATGACGTTTCCGACTGTCCCGAACAGTCCGACGACGAACCCGGATGCACCGAGTGCGACGACGTACTCGGGCAGGTACCGGCTGGTCATCTGGAAGCCGAGGCTGAACGCGAACATCGCCAGCGAGAGCACCAGTACGTCTCGCTGCAGCGCGAAGAACTGCCGGAACGCGTCGAGCGGTCCTGCCGCCTCTGCCTGTCGGTGTCCCACGCGAGTCGGTGTCTCGGACAGAGAGTTAAACTGTTCGCAGGGTAGCGGCCCGCCACCGGGTACCCTCACCCGTCTCGAACGGACGCCGATTCGTGCTGCCTACGCGCCCCGCGCCGGCATCGGCGACGTACCGAGCGGTCGCCAGCACTGCCGTCGAGAGACCGGGCACGGTCACGCCCGCGTCACGTCGGTCACCGCCAGGTCGTCGTCCACGGTCACGGTTATCGGGTCGCCGGCGACGGTGAAGGAGAACCGCCCCTCGAAGGGATCCGTCGAGAGCACTTCCTCCTCGTACTCCCAGCCCCAGTCCCACGGGTCCGCAAGCGGGTCGATTCCCCGCGCGGTGGTAAACGCGAGCAGTTCCGTCGTCGAGGCGAGATACATCGACAGCACACTGCGAAGCGTGAAAGTGCAGTTCGAACAGTCGAACCGGACGTTCACCGTCTTCCGCCGACCACACTGCCGGCAGACCGAGACGTCCGTGGCGTGGTCCTCACAGACTTCGATAGTGTGCTCCACGGCCGCCGAACAGCGCGGACAGACGCCGTTGTCCGCCACCATCCACTCGGCGTACGCCCAGGTGAACGCCGCGTTGAGGACCTCGTCCGGGGTCCGTCCCTCGACGCCCGCCGGTGGGAGGTACAGCGCCCCGAGGTTCGACTCCCCGTGCATGCCGCTGGCGGTGGTCCGCCGATTGGTCCCCGCGTACAGGCCAGCGCACTCGGTACAGTACCGCTCGACGCGTTCGTCGTGGTAGGCGATCTCCGTGACGCCGCCGCAGTACGGGCAGGTCCACTCCTCGACCGGAGTCCGTTGCATCACCGGCTCCGAGGTCACGGCTCCCGAGAGAACCGCCTGCACGACTCGCCGACCCGGTTGCCGGAGTGCGTACCCGTCCTCGGTCTTCCGGACGAAGTGGCCCACCAGCTTGTCGAGGTGGTAGTTGAACTGTGTCCCCTGCCGGAGACCGACGCGGTTGCGCAACTCGGTGAACGAGAGGGGCCCGTCCACCTCGCCCAGGGCCCGGACGATGTCCATCCGCGTCTCGTTGCCCAGGACCCGGAACGCCTCGTCCGGGGAGAGCGTCGCCCCGGGATCGTTGGTACCAGTTGACACACCCTCTCCGTGGCGTACGGAACACTAAATTTTCACGGACGGGACTGCCGGTTTCCGCCCCACGGGAACCCCTCGCTGGCGAGGGGCACGTCCCCCCACGCCGCGGCCGGCAGACGTCGCGTGCCCCGTGTGGGAGTGCGTCCGGTGGTCCCGGTGTGCCCCCATCGCAGCGACCCCGCTCTCGGACGCTCGGGCGGGTCGTCCCGGAACGTATCGGGAAACTGTCTAAAATTCCGTTCGGAAAACCTCTAAGGGCCGGTCGGCCGTCGTCGCATCAGTCGTCATGTCAGTGCCACACGACATCTCGGAAGCGTTCGTCTCGGAACTACAGACCAGGTTCGACGACCGCTGTCTGCTTCCCGGAGACGAACGGTACCGCGAGGCCACTACCATCTGGAACGGCGCGGTCGACCGGCATCCGGCCACCGTCGTCCAGTGCGAGAGTGCCCGGGACGTCGTCGCCGCCATCGAGACGGCGACGGCGTACGACGTCCCGTTTGCAGTCAAGTCTGGCGGGCACATGACCACCGGCCACGCCCTCGTCGACGACGGCGTCGTCGTCGACCTGACCCGGATGGACGGCGTCGCGGTCGACCCCGACGCGGGGACCGTCACCGTCGGCGGCGGCGCGACCTGGGACGTCGTCAACGAGGCGGCACTCGAACAGGGTCTCGTCCCGCCCGGGATTCCCGACTCGGTCGGCGTCGCCGGGTTCACCCTCGGCGGGGGGATGGGCGTCACCTGCCGGACGAACGGACTTGCCTGTGATGCCCTGCAGTCGGCCGAGGTGGTGACTGCGACCGGCGAGGTCGTCACCGCGAGCGCCGACGAGAACGAGGACCTCTTCTGGGCACTCCGTGGCGGCAGTGGCAACGTCGGCATCGTGACCGAGTTCGAGTTCGACTGCGTCGAGGCCGACCGCGACTGTCTCGTCGCGAACGTCCTGTACCCGTTCGACGAGGCAGCACGGTACCTCCAGTACTACGACGAGGTCGCCCCGGACCTCCCCGCGGAGACGTTCCCGACCGCCGCGGTGATGCGGATTCCCGAACTCCCGGACCTGCCCGACGAACTGCACGGCGAACTCGCCGTCGCCGGGTACGTGATGGGGGTCGGGTCCGGGTCGGCCCTCGAGGAGGAACTGGAGTCGTTCGCCGATTTCGGTGACCCCCACGTCGCCGCGGTGTACCCCGCCGACTACACCGAACTGTACGACCCGTTCGAGGTCCCCGACGGGCACCGGCACCACTGGGAGTCGTTCTACGTCGACGACCTCACCGACGACTTCGTCGCGACGCTCCTCGACGAGGCGACGCCGTTGCCGACACCCCAGTCGAGCGTCGCCATCTACACGCTCGGCGGGGCGGTAGACGACATCGCGTCGGACGCGACCGCCTATGCCCACCGCGGCGCCGCACACGCGGTTCACATCTGGGCCCACTGGCAGGACGAGTCCAGCGACGACACCTGCCGGGAGTGGACCAGAGACCTCCACGAGACGCTCCGTGCGTTCGGGACCGGGGGCGAGTACGTCAACAACCAGACGGACACCGACGAGGCCCGCGTCAGGGCGTCGTTCGGCGAGAACTACGACCGCATCGCCGAGGTCAAGGCCGAGTGGGACCCCGAGGACCGACTTCGGTCCACCCAGCACGTGGACCCGGAGTGAGAGTGCGTCGTCGCGGCGGCGGTGCC
>CAZEIO010000017.1:0-9832 GCA_964512525.1 uncultured Halobacteriales archaeon | reverse complement strand
GGTCCACCCAGCACGTGGACCCGGAGTGAGAGTGCGTCGTCGCGGCGGCGGTGCCCGACGGTCGTCCGTGGTCCTCCGAGCGTGGACTACGATACCGCTGGGCGGTCGCCCTGTCGCTCCCTGCAGTCGGTCACGGACCCGAACACGTGGCTGCCCGGCGACGCGTCGATGCTGTGGCGGACCGGTCGGACGACGCCGGCCCGTGACCGAGCGAATCGCCGTCTCCGGCACGACGACATCGAGACCATCCTCGTCCCGGTCCGTCCATCCGTCCCTTCGCGGCGGAGGTAGCCCGCGAAACTGGTCGCGGGGCCGACGACGTACCCGGGCGTCGCGAGCGAGCACCGAAACGGGGAGACGCTCGGCGCGGAGGTGCGGACGCCCCCGGAGCGAACCCCGGACGACGGCTCCTACCCCGGCACGGGCTTTGCCGTGTCGTCGCCGTACCTTGCACGTGCGTTCCGGAGGTCGTCCTTCAGTCTCCCGAAGACGTCGGCGTACCGGTCGTCGCCGACGACGTTCCGGAGTTCGTCGGGGTCGCGTTCGAGGTCGAACAGTTCCCACTCGTCTATCCGGTAGTAGTAGATGAGCTTGTACCGGTCGGTGCGGAGCCCGTAGTGCCGGTGGACGCTGTGGTCGCCGGGGTACTCGTAGTAGTGGTAGTACAGGGGTTCCTCCCAGCCCGGGGTGTCCTCCCCGGCGAGGAGTGGGCGGAGGCTCCGTCCCTGCACGTCATCGGGGACGGGGGCGCCGGCCAGGTCCATGAACGTGGGTGCGAAGTCGATGTTCCGGGCGATCCGTCCCTCGGACGTCCCGGACTCGGTCATCGGGGGATACCGCATCAGGAGGGGGATACGGATCGACTCCTCGTACATGAACCGCTTGTCGTAGTAGCCGTGTTCACCGAGGAAGAAGCCGTTGTCGCTGGCGTACACGACGAGGGTGTCCTCGGCGAGTCCCGATTCGTCGAGGTAGTCGAGGAGGCGACCGACGTTCTCGTCCAGTGACTTGACCGTCCGCAGGTAGTTCTTCATGTACTGCTGGTAGTTCCACTGTTTGCGCTCCTCGTCCGACAGCCCTCTCGGCTGTCGGTGTCGCCAGTCCGGCATGTTGGCGACCCGCATCCTCGCTCGCCGTGCGGCGCTTGCCCGTGTCTCGTAGTCGTCGTCGAACGTCGGCGGCGTGGGAATCGTCTCGCCTGCGAAGAGGTCCTCGTGGCGTTCGTCGGGCACCCAGTGCCTGTGCGGGGCCTTGTGCCAGCACTGGAGGAAGAAGGGCGAGTCGTCCCGGTACTCCTCGATGGCGTCGATGGTCTCCGACGTGAGGAGCTCCGTGACGTACCCGTCCTCACGGGTTCGGTTCGGCTGTCTGTACCGCTGTTTTGGCTTCTCGAAGAACGTCGGGTCGTTGTATCGGCCCTGACCCGGCAGACGCTTCCAGTAGTCGAAGCCCCTCGGCTGTCGCCCGAGGTGCCACTTGCCGATGTGGATGGTCGTGTAGCCAGCCTCCCGGAGCCGCTTGGGTGTAGTCGTCTGCGACCCGTCGAACGGGCGCTGGCGAATCCAGTTGACGTTTCCCCTGACGCCGTTCTCGTGGCTGTACTTCCCGGTCGAAACCGACGCACGACTGGGGCCACAGAGGGAGTTCGTCACGAAGCAGTTCTCGAACTTGATGCCCTCCGCCGCCAGTCGGTCGAGGTTCGGCGTCTCGAGCACCGTTCCCCCGTAGCAACTCAGTCCGCGGAGCGCGTGGTCGTCCGAGAGGACGAACAGGATGTTGGGGCCCTCGGCGTCGCCCGTGCCGCGGCCGTCGTCGGATCGAATCGACCCGCAGCCAGCCAGCCCCAGTGACGCCGACACCGCAGTCGCAGCGAGAACGTCTCTCCTGGAGTTCATGCGTACTGCTTCGCGGTATCGCGACATGAACGTGGGGCGTCCGACCCGGCACCGACACCGGTACGCTCTCGCCGCCTCGACGCCGGCGACTCGGTCACTCCCGACCACCGCCCGGGTGTCGGCGTCCGTCGGCACCACGCTCCCGTCTCCGGTGTCACTGCCGACCTCGACCGCGGAGTGTGCGGCTCGACGGCTCCGACGAGAAGGATTAAATCGCACGCGACCGAGCGTCGCCCATGACACTCGCCGTCCTCGTCCCGTTACAGGAGGACGCTCCCGCCCTGCCCATCGACGCCGTCGGCTGGACGGTCCTCGTCCTCGGCGTCGCCATTACGGTCGCGTGGCTGGTTTACCTGTTCCGCTGACCGGCGTCGCCGGGGCCGTCAGTCGCTCTCTGGCTCCTCGACCACGCTCACGTGCTCCCGGAGCCACGTCGTCGCCCGGTCGAGTTCGTCGGCGTCGGTCGCCCGCACTCGCAGGCGGACGAACTCGCCGGGATAGGAGCCCACGGAGACGTCGAACCGCTCGCGCAGTTCGCCGACCCGGCCGACGAGTTCGCTCTCGGGTTCGTCCACGACGACCGACTCCCGCAGACGTTCGCCCTCGGCGAACTCGTCGGCCACCCGCTCGAACATGGCCTCCATCTCGGCGGGGACGCCCGGCAGGACGTACACGGACTCGACGACACAGCCGGGTGCGACGCCGACGTCGTTGTGCAACACCCGTGCTCCGGCGGGGAGGTGGGTGGTGCCCGGCGCGAGGTCGTCGGCGGCGTAGCCCCGCTCGCGGTCGAGCCAGTCGCGGGCGACCTCGCTGTCCACGAGGTCGCGGCCGACGGCCGCGGCGACGCCCTCCATCGTCACGTCGTCGTGAGTGGGCCCGAGACCGCCGGTGACGAGGACGGCGTCGTACTCCGCCCGGTACTCGTTGACGACGCGGGCGATTTCGGCCACATCGTCGGGAACGACCGTCACCCGACGGACGCTCACCTCGCGGCGGTCGAGCCGTTCGCAGAGCCAGGCCGCATTGGTGTTCACGGTGTCGCCGGACAGCAACTCGTCGCCCACCGTGACGACGGCGACTTCCATGCCAACCGCGTCGTTCGGGGGACACTAAAGCCCGCCGTCCCGGTCGGTCGGCACCGAACCACACTTTGCCGTCCCGCGGGAACGGAGAGTCATGACGGCCGAGCGACCCATCGTCCCCGGTGCCGACGTCGCCCACGAGACCGTCCGCTCCGACGGCGTCGAACTGCACGTCGCCCGCGCTGGTCCCTCGGACGGCGACCCGGTCGTCCTCCTGCACGGCTTCCCGGACTTCTGGTTCGGCTGGCGCCACCAGATTCCCGCTCTCGCCGACGCCGGCTACGAGGTGTTCGTTCCCGACCGCCGCGGCGTCAACGAGTCAGACGCCCCCGAGGGCACCTCGCTGTACGACGTGGACGACCTCGCGGCCGACGCCCTCTGCGTCGCAGACCACGCGACCGACGACGACGGCGCGCCCGTCTCCCTCGTCGGACACGACTGGGGCGGCGGCGTCGCGTGGTGGCTCGCGGCCGAGTACCCCGAACGCGTCGCCCGCGTCGCGACGGTCAACGCACCACACCCCATCGCCTTTCAGGACCGCCTCCGGCGCGACCCGGTGCAGGCGCTGCGGAGCCTCTACGTCTTCCTCCTGCAGGTGCCGGTCCTCCCGGAGATGCTCCTCTCGGCCGCCGACTGGCGACTGCTGACCGCGATGCTCACCGGTGGCACGCGGCCCGGCACCTTCACCGACGGCGAACTGTACGACTACCGGCAGGCGTGGTCCCGGTCGGACGCGACGAGTCTCGTCGCCCCCTATCGCGCGGCGATGCGTGCGCCGCCGTCGCCGTCTGACCCCCACGTCGCTCCGCCGGCCGCCGTCCTCTGGGGCCGCGACGACCCGGCGTTCGCGGCGGCACTCGCCGAGGACACCGCCGCCTACTGCGCGGACGCCACGACGGTCCGGTTCTCGGGTGCGGGCCACTGGCTCCACCGCGAGGCACCGGAGACGGTCAACGACCTCCTCGTGCGCTTCCTCGACGGCGAGCCCCTCCGCGAGGACGCGAGCGAGACCGGGAGTGAGACGGTGCCGGCGACGACCGAGAACGACTGACGGCACCGGGCGACCGACGGGCGGTCGGCTACCGCATTCCCGGGGGTGGCCCGCCCCCGCCGAGGTCGTCGTCGGTGTCCACGTCGAGACCCATCTCCTCGCGGCGCTCGCGGAGTTTCTGTATCTGCCGGTAGATGAACAGCGCACCGCCGGCACCGACGAGTACTGCGACGAGCAACAGTCCCCGGAACAGGAGGAGGTCTCGCTGGAGGTAGAAGCGAACGAAGACGCCGCCGGTGACCTCCTCCCACGTGATGTGGACGCGGCCCTGGTCGTCCACCGTCCGCTCGTAGCCGCCGGGGTTCACGTCGCCGAAGACGATAGACCGCGTGCGGGTGTTCGGCGGGAGGATCAGTTCGTACGACCCCTCTACGAAGGCGGGCGTGCCGAACTCCTTGCCGCCGCGACCGGCGGTGAAGGCGAGCATCCCCGACTCGTTCGGGACGCGGACGACGCGGCGGTCGCCCTCCGTCGTCACCGAGATGGCGTCGCTCGACCCGTTGACGACCGTGCCGTTGGGATAGCGGTAGCGAAGCGCCCGCACCGAGAGCGGACTGTCAGAACTGAGCCCGCGGGTGAACAGGCGCAACTCGCTCGTGCCGTTCAGGTCGTACACCGCGGTGTAGGAGCCGTCGCGGAGCGTGATGGTCGCGTCCTCGGTGGTGTTCCAGTCGTACGTGCCGCCGGGTGGCTCCTCGTCCAGCTGCTCGTCGGAGATCTCGTCGCCGAACAGCCCGGTACACCCCGCCGAGACGACGAGGAACCCGACCGCGAGCAGTCCGAGGAGCCGCCGCGACCCGCGCGCTCGGTCGCCGCCACCCCCGCTCTCGGCCGCCCGGACGGACGCCTCGCCCTCGCCGCGGTCCTCCGTGCGACCGCCGCTCATGGGATCACACAGAGCATCTCGCTCGGCAGGTAGCGGCCGATGCTCGACAGGATGCCCGGCGGGTCGGTTCCCTCGGCACAGACGACCGACTGCTCGAGGAGGCCCAGGCGCTCGACCGTCACGACGTCGTCGGCGTGACCGGCGCGGTTCAGCGTCGCACGCACCTCGCTGCGGGTGGCGCTGTTGACGTTCACCCGCCCGTTGCCACGTTGCCAGTCGTAGAGGCGGTCGCGCTCTACGTCGGCGAGTTCGCCGACCACCGGCTGCCGCTCCGTGTCCCCGGACGGCTCGCGGTCGGCCGTGACGTGGTCGCTCTCCTCGCCGTCGCCGTCCACGACGACACGCATCGGGAGGTGCTGGACGAGTCCGAACCGCTCGCGCACCTGACTCGGCGACCCCGGCCCGAGACCGACCCGGTCGGCCGGGACGAACACCTCCCGGCCGGCCGCCAGCGTGAGTCCGTCGGGACTCCACGCCTCGAGAGTGGCGACGCCCGGCTCGCCGGGCCGCGGACCGTCGGGGTACACGGCACCGAAGGCGTCGGTGAGGGCGGCGCGGGCGGCGTCGGCGTCGGTCCCCTCGACGGTGACACTCGGGAAGCCGTCGTGGCGGAGACCGACGGTGTACGAGACGTCGAGAGCGCCGACGATGTCATCGACCATCGACGTGAGTCCGTCCATCGTCCGCTCGCGGGCCTCGCCGGTCACGTACACCCTGTTCGCGAGGACGACCATCTACGCGGGCGCCTCTGCCTCGACGCGTTCGACTCCGAGTTCGTCGCGCAACTTCTCTATGCGGCGGTCCATCGCCTCGATGAGGTGGGTGTTGTCGTGTGGCTGGAGCGGTTCGCCCGTCTCCGGACAGCGGAAGTCGTACTCCATGGCCTCGCTGAACTCGAAGCGCAGACCCGCTCCCTCCGAGAGGTAGAACTCGTGGTCGGCCTCGTACTCTCGGCGGTCCTCGAGTGCCTCGAGCAGGCGGTACAGTTCGTCCTCGAGGTTGCCGGGTATCTTCTCGTACTCGAACGTCCAGAGGTAGGTGAGCCAGCCAGAGTCCTCGTCGCGCAGGCGACGGTAGGTGGCCAGGTCGTTCTCGTAGAGAATGAACAGGGCTCGCCGCACGTCGTTGAGCTCCATGTCGAGTTCCTCGGCGAGTTCCTCGTCGGTAACCTCGCCGTCGGGCGGCGCGGCCGCAACGGGCATTCCCTTCGGCCCGACCAGTTCGTGGAGATACTTCTGGATGACCGGGTCCTCGAGGAGTTCCTCGAACGCCATTACTGGAATAGGGGTGGTCCGGCCGGTAAAATCTATTGGTCGGGAGCCCGAACGATCACGGTTGGGCCCCTCTCACGAGGCGGCCACCGGCCGCCGAGGGCCGACACCCTCTCGGCCCGTCCGCGACGCCGGCCGCGGCCGGTGGCCCCGCGAGTATCGGCCGAAAGAGCCGTGTCACTTCGCCGCCGACCGTCGTTCGATGGCAGACGCGTTCCCGCGATGGCTCCGCCTCGGTACGGCCCTGTTCTACGCTGTCGTGACCGCCGGCGTCGGCCTCGTCTTTCTGGACGGCGTCGTCCGGACGATGACCCTCGTGATGGCCGTCGTCGGCGCGGTCGTGGCGAACGAACTGCTGAAACGCATCAGTCCCGAGGAAGCCCGGAAGATGTGAGGGGAGGCGTCACCGATCCGGCCGTCCCGACGCTCGGCCCGGCGACCGTTCGCCGTCCGCTCCCGGTCCTCAGTCGCCAGTTTCGCCGCCGTCTCCCGTCGCGTCCGCCGCGCTCTCCTGCCCGTCACCGGTGTCCGTCTCCGGTTCCCGTCCGTCGTGAGCGTCCTCGTCTTCTCCCGTCTCGACGACTCGCTTGCCGGTCGCCGTCGGCACGACCCGGCGGTCGGCCCCGGTCCACGTGCGGTCGAGTTCGCGCCCCTCGAACAGGCGGTCGAGGAAGACCGCGAGGGCGGCGACCTCCGAGTGGGGCTGGTTCGTCACCCCGACGTTGTAGTCCGCTCGCTCGTACACCTCGAACGGCACCTTCTCCGCGCCGACGACGACGAGGAGACCGTCGGTCTCCCCGTCTCCGTCGCCGGGCGCACTCGCGGCCGCGAGGTCCGCCCGGACCGCCGCGACCGCCTCGCCCACCGGCAGACCGTACATCGTCAGGTGGACGACCGGCCCGGTCCAGTCCCGGAGGACGCCCAGCGGCGACGCCGCAGTCTCGGCCACGAAGGGGCCGCCGAAGCGGTCGGTGATGTCCCGTGCCGTCTCGACCGCGTCGGTCGCGTCCGGCTCGAACACCACCCGGTCCGCGCCGAGTGCCCGCGCCGTGAGACCGACGTGGGTCGTCATGCGGTCGTCCCGGCCCGGCCGGTGACCGAGACGCAACACCGTCACCCGCGCCGCGTCCGGCCCGACGTCCGTCGCCGATTCGTCCATGCCCGACCGTCGGGCGGTGGCGGTTAGGGGATTTCGCTCTCGCCCTGCGACCTCGCTCGTCGCCTACCCGCTCTGGAACGCCACGATGAGCGTGCGGACCTCCTCGTAGGTGACGCGTTCGCCGCCTACCGTCTCGCCGTCCCGGAACGCCGTGATGGCGTCAACCACGTCCCCGTAGCCGATCCGACTGTCACCCTCGCGGTCGAACCGGGCGAGCCCCGGCCTCAGGTCGTCGCTCTCGTCCTCCGCGGGCGGCGACGCCGCCGTCACGGTGACGGTGCCGGTCCTGCTGTCGTCTTTCGTCTGCAGGCGGTAGGTCACCGCGCCGTCGAGACCGGCAGTCGCCTCGCCGGGGAGCGTCAGCGAGACGTTCACCCGCTCGCCGGCGGCGTACTCGACGGTGCGGCGGACGGCCGGGTCGTCCGCGTCGAAGCCGTCGCCGTCGGCGTCGAGACGGAGCACCGCGTCGTCCGTCACCGGAACCTCGCCGAGGTTGTGTAGGGTGGCGTTCACCGTTACCGGACCACCGGCGGTGACGCGGTCCGGCCCCGCGAGTCGCTCGATGGCCGGGTCCACCTCGCCGACGAAGGTGACCGTCGCGATACCGGCCGGTCGCGGGTCGGTGTCGTCCTCTCCCTCGAACGTGAAGAGAGCGAAGGAGGTAGTCGTCGCGTACCTCGAGGTCACGCGGACGGTGGCTTGTCCGCTCGCGTTCGTCGTCGCCTGGGCCGGCGTGGCGTCGAACGCCGGGAACGGCTCCGACGCCTCGACGGTCACACCCTCGACGGGCCGGTCGAGGGCGTCCAGGGCGGTGACGGTGAACACCGCCGCGTCCGTCCCGTCGGCGCGTGCGGTGGCGTTCTCGGGCGTCACCACCACCCTGACGACGCCCTCCTCGCGGGTGGCGACGACGTTCTTGGTCGTCGTCCGGTTCGCGACCACCGTGACGCCCTCGCGACGCTCCGCCGAGTAGTACCGCTTCTCGACGCGTAGGTCGTAGTCGCCTGGCGCCAGTTCCAGCACGTACGTTCCGTCCTCGGCGGTGGTCGTCCGCCGTGTCACGCCGTCACGGGTCGCGACCACCGTCGCGTTCGCCACGTTTAGGTTGTCCTGGTCCGAGACGCGGCCGGTGGCGAAGCCGGTGTCGCCGGTCACCGTCTGGACGCCGGCGGTGTCGAGCGTCTGTGTCGCCGACCCGTTCGACAGTGTCAGGAGCGCGTCAACCTCGGCACCCGCGGGTGCCGACTCGTTCGTGTGGGCGTACACCGTCACCCGGTCGATGTCGCCCGCGGCCACCGGTACCGTCGTGCCGTGGGCGTCGTACGAGACGGACTCGAACGTCACCGGCTCTCCGCCGGCGGCGAGGACGACCGTCACGCGATCGACCGCACTCACCGGCACGTCCCCGTCGGTGCCGCCCGCCAGGTCCACCGTGACGTTCTCGACGTCACCCGCCGTCCCGTAGGAGACGTTCGCGACCGTCGCCGTCGATCCCGCGGCGAAATCGACCGTCGGCGTCTGGTCCGTCTCGCCGGCCGGCAGCGGTCCCGTCGCCGCCGCCGCGACGACCGACAGCGTCGCCACGAGGACGACGAGCCCCGCGATGGCCCACGGTCGTCCCGGTCGAGCGTGTCCCGTCATCGCCCCCACACAGGGGCCGCCACGTTCTATATCTGTCCCCCGTCGGGCACGGCGACGACCGGCGACCGACCTCGCTCTCTGCACCAGTTCTTTTGCTCTCGCCGGCCTCGTCCCGCCGGCATGGTCGCGACCAGACCGGCGACGGCCGACGACGCCGCTGGCGTCCAGCGAGTCGCCCGCGCCACGTACCGCACGGCGTACACCGACGTCGTGGGGGAAGACGGCGTCGAGACGATGCTCTCGACGTGGTACGACCGCGAGTCGCTTCGGGACCGCATCGCCGACGGCGACGCCCGCACGTTCGTCGCCGTCGAACCGTCCGACGGAGACGGTCCCGGGACCGAGGGCGACGAGGACCGGGTCGTCGGCTACTCCAGCGCGTTCGTCGTCACCGACGACGAGGACCCCGTCGGGCACCTCGGGACGCTGTACGTCCTCCCCGACCGCTGGGGTGCGGGCATCGGGTCGCGCCTGTTCGACCGCGCCCGCACTCACCTCGGCGACACCGGCGCGGACCGGATGCGGATTCGCGTCTTCGCCGACAACGACGTCGGGCGGTCGTTCTACGAGGATCGCGCGACGCTCGTCGAGGAGACCACGGACCACGTTGACCCACTCGACCGCGAGGTGCCCGTGGCGGTGTACGAGGCCGCCGTCGAGTGACCCGTCCGCCGGACGCTGCCGTCGCTCACGACCTGTTCACCGCAGGAGTGGGGCCGGAGGGATTTGAACCACGCCGTCGGCTCGCGTTGCTCGCCGCCGTCTGATTCAGATCCTCCTCGTCATTCAGCCGTCGCTCACGACCTGTTCACGACGGCAGAGTGGGGCCGGAGGGATTTGAACC
>CAZEIO010000016.1:0-19808 GCA_964512525.1 uncultured Halobacteriales archaeon | reverse complement strand
GGACCTCGACGTGGACGAAAACGCCGACCGCCATCCGGACCTCGATACGACCGCCGAGTCCGAGGACCGCCTGTTCACCACGCTCGGCACGACCACCCGGCGGATGGACACCGACCGGCGAGACGTCCTCCTGACGGACACCGTCGGCTTCATCAGCGACCTGCCGCACTGGCTCGTCGAGTCGTTCGAGTCCACGCTCGACGCCGTCTACCGCGCCGACCTCGTCCTCCTCGTGGTGGACGTGACGGACTCCGTCGAAGAGATCCGCGAAAAAATCGTCACGAGCCACGACACGCTGTACGAGCGCAACGAGGCACCCATCGTCACCGTCCTCAACAAGGTGGACGCCGTGAGCGACGCCGAACTCCGGCGCAAGCGCGAGGCACTCTCATCGCTCGCGCCCGACCCCATCGCCGTCAGCGGGAAGGAGGACATCAACCTCGACGCCCTCCGGAACCGCATCGACCGCGAACTGCCGGCACTCGACCGGGAGCGACTCGTCGTCCCGCTCGGGGACGAGGCGATGTCGCTCATCTCGTGGCTCCACGACGAGACCCACGTCGAGGACGTGGACTACGGCGACGAACGCGCGACGATCAGCTTCGAGGCCACCCGCCAGACCGTCGAGCGGGCGCGGGCCAGGGCGGCCGACCTCGTGAGCGAGAGAGGCGACGGCGGCGGGGCGGGCGGACGCGAAACCGAGAGCGCGGACGACGGCGACGCAGGCGACGGCGGCGGGGACCGCCGAGACGCCCGTCACGCCGCAGGCGCCGACGACGCCGTCCCGCCGAGTCGCCGTGGCCGTGGCGAGGGCGACCGACCGCCGCACCGCGACGCGAGGGCAGACGGGGAGAGGGGTGCCGAAGCGGAAGCGGAAGCGGAACCGGAACCAGAACCGGGACCCTCCGGCGAGTGACGCGCCGGGAGGCGTCGCTCACCCTGGGTCGTCCTCGGTCGCCGGTCGGCCCTTCGACTTCTCGACGACGCGGACGTCCTCGATACGCGTCTCCGGGTAGCCGCCGTGGGCGTCTTTCTCCGCCGACTTCACCATGTCCCAGACGACGTTGAGGCCGGTCGTCACGCCCTCCAGGGCCTCCATCTCAGGCCCGGTGCGACCGACCGTCTCGACGGTCACCCGGAGTTCGACCGCGTCGTCGGTCAGTTCGAAGTCCGTGTCCACGTCCGTCACCGGGATGGCGTGACAGAGCGGGATGGCTTCGGGCGTGCGCTTGACGGCCTGTACCGCGCCGACGCGGGCGACGGTCAGCACCGACCCCTTCTCGACCTCGTCGTCGCGTATCGCCGCGACCGTCGCCGGTCGCAGTCGGAGGCGACCGGCGGCGACCCCCCGGCGGGCCACCCGCGGCTTGTCCGAGACGCCGACCATGTCCACGCTCCCGCCGGCGAGGTGCGAGAACTCGGTGTCGGTGTCGGCGTCGCCGTCGTTTCCGCGCCCCGGGTCGCCGTCGGTCACGGCCGGTCACCCCACAGCGCCCGCGGCAGGCGCTCTATCAGGTCGGTCGGCAGGAGACCGTAGCCGCCGACGGGCGTCGGCGCCGGGTCGTCGGGAGAAGACTCGGCGGGCGCGGCCTGGCCGTGTTCGCGGACGCCGACGGCGAGGTCGCCGGCGCGACCGTTGGCGTACGCGGCGACGGCGGCAGCCTGCACCGGCGACAGCGAGGCCGAGAGTGCGCCGACGAGACCCGCGAGGATGTCGCCCGTCCCGCCGACGGTCATGCCGGGGTTACCGGTGCGGTTGATGCGGGTGTCTCGGCCGTCACTGACGACGTCGCGGGCGCCTTTCACCAGAAGCGTCGCGTCCAGCGTCTCGGCGTAGTCGGCGACGGCAGCCGCGGCGTCGTCGCGGTCGCGCAGGTCCGGCCCGCCCATCGCCCGGAGTTCACCCCGGTGGGGCGTACAGACCAGCGTCGCGTCCGTGTCGGCGTCGGGGACGGCCCGGAGTGCGTCCGCGTCCACGACCGCCCGGCCGTCGTGGGCCGCGAGGAACGCACCTACCGCCGTGCGGGTCGAGTCGGCGTCACCGAGGCCCGGGCCGACGACGACGGCGTCGTGGACGGCGGCCCTCTCACGCAGTTCGGGCACGTGCTCCGGGTCCAGACGGTCGCCGGCCAGTGACTCGACGATCAGTGCTGGATTCGTGGCCTGCACCTCGCGGGCGACACTCGCGGGACAGGCGACGCGGACGAGGTCGGCACCGGCCCGGAGGGCGGCACGGGCGGCGAGTGCCGGCGCGCCGGTGTACGGCCCGCCGCCGACGACCAGCACCTCGCCGTGCTGCCCCTTGTGGGCGGCCGGGTCGCGGTCGAGTGCGAGGAGGTCGCCGCGCTCGACGAACCGTTCGGCGGCGTCGGGAATGCCGATGTCGGCGACGGTCACGTCGGCCGCGAGGTCAACGAGACCGGGCGTGCGGTCGTGGAAGGTGACGACGCGGTCGGCCGCGACGGCGACGCCCGGTCGCTCGCCCGTGTCGGGGTCCACGCCGGTCGGCACGTCCACCGCGACGACCGTCGCGTCGGCCTCGTTGACACGCCGGACCGCGGTCGCAGCCGGCTCTCGCGGCGCGCCGCCCGCACCGGTGCCGAGCATCGCGTCCACGACGACGGCTGCGTCGAGTGCCGGCAGTGCCGTCGAGTCACGCACCTCGTGGACCTCGTACTCGGCACGGCGGAGTGCGTCGAGGTTCTCGCGAGCGATGTCGGTCGCGACCGTCTCGCGGCGACCGAGGAGGACCACCGAGACGTCGCGGTCGTCGAGGAAGCGAGCGGCAACGAGGCCGTCACCGCCGTTGTTCCCCCGGCCGGCGACGACGACCACCCGGTCGCCGGGCGACGACGCGGCGCGGACGGCGCGGGCGACGGCCGCACCAGAGGACTCCATCAGTACCCGCCGGGGGACGCCGAGTGCGGCGGCGTTCGCGTCCACCTGGGCCATCCGGTCGCTCGATATCATGGCTCTGCATTCGACGGGGGCGGTCTTATACTGCGGGCCGGGACCGGGCGCAGGTCACCAGCGCACCTCGAAGCCGTCGAGGCTCGCGGGCGTCTCGTACGCCACGTCCACGGCCTCGACGCTGGCGGCGGGACTCCCCTCGTGGCAGAACTCGACCATCGACTCGACGGCGGGGCGAGAGCCCTCGAACACCGCCTCGACGCGGCCGTCGTCGCGGTTGCGCACCCAGCCGTCCACGCCGGCCTCGCGGGCCTCGTCGCGGGTGGTCGCCCGGAAGTACACGCCCTGGACGCGGCCGGAGACGAGGACGTGGGCACGGGTGCGGTCCGTGTCGGTGTCGGTCACGGACTACTCGTGTGCGTCGCGTGACTTAGTGGATAGTGTTCGTCAGGTACTTTGAGCGGTCCTCGATAGGAGAGTGTGTGCGCGGGTAGCCAAGCCAGGCCAACGGCGCAGCGCTTAGGACGCTGTGAGGTAGCTCTCCGCCGGTTCGAATCCGGTCCCGCGCACTCGCCGCGAAAAGGTCGTGAGCGGCGAGTGCGTCCAGAGGATTCGAAGCAGGGAACGGGAGGTGAGCGTCGCAGACGCGAACGGGAGCGAGTGAGGTTCGAATCCGGTCCCGCGCAGTGAGTATCCCGGTAGTGTCGTGTGGGTCTGTGCCTGACGGACCAACCGTATTAGGCACCCAGCGAAAGGCCCTGACAGTAGGTAGAACCGCCCTACAGCAGTTGCGTTGTCGTATCTCTCTTCCCCCGTCGGCTTTCACGTAAGCCGTCGTGCCAGAGCCGACTCGTCGGGTGGCACTCCGTCTCTCTCCAGTTTGTTCCCTGCGCGGAGAGGGTCATCGAACGGTTCACGACCCTCGCTGTGTTGTCCTCAGAACCGTAGAGTATAATTATCATTATTAGATAATAAAAAGTGGAGACATGAGCTATGCCCTCCATGGTTCGAAAGTCGTCGGCGGAGCAGTGACTGTCGTGGTGATGGACGACCTCATGAGCAGTGTCAACCCAACTGGTCAGAAACTCATTCTCGGGATGGTGGCCGTTCTCGGTTTGTTCTTGGCGATACACGGGCTGTTGACCGGCATCGAGGCCGCAGTTGCGGCGGGGACCGACTCGCCTACGGACGCACAACCGACTGATTGACATCCTCCTCCGCCTGAAGCCGGAGCAATTCTTGGGGGGTTTCAGGTTCGCGACCACGGACACCGCCAATTCACGTGAACCCGGCTGACCCGGTCCTCGTGGACGGTGGCTGGCCGGCGGTGTCAAACCGCCGGTGCTCCCGTGTTTCCTCGAGGCGAGAGTCCAGCCGTTCACGACGTTGTGGAGACACGGAGCGGTTCGAGGGAGGGATGTGGCTGGTCAGTTGCCGTCGTGTTTAGTTTGATTGCGTTTTACAGGGTAGTGCGTATGAAGACTCCAGCTTTCAACACCGGTAACTGTAGAGAACGAATGCTATAATCTCTCTCAGAACGAGCGATCCTGTGCCATGTTAGACTATGGCACAGGAGAGGGCGAGCGGGTGGTAGAGATGTTCCCCCGGAACGAGAATCGCACCTGACGGACGTCGCCTCCAACGCGGCGGCACAGGCGGTCAGAGCGGCCGTCGAATCTGCGGGTAGCGGGACCGTCCCGGTGACCCCGGGACGCGGAACGACGCGACTGGAAGGGTCGTACTCCCTGTAGCCACGACTGCAGTCACGACAGGCCGGACAGGCGACGCCGGAGACGCCAGAAACACAGACCCAGATGCGGCCGACTGTCGGCCAGCAGACCGTCTCCCAGCAGGCACTGGCGGCCCAGGAGCAGGCGGCGCAGGTCGAGACTGGACAGGAGTTCGTCCCGGCGATCGACCTGTTCGACCGCAGTAAAGAGGTCGTCATCTTCGCCGACCTGCCCGGCGTCGACAGCGACTCGATCGACATCCAGGCCTCGAACTGCACGATCAGTCTCACCGCGGAACGGCTGGACGACCAGGAACTGACGGAGGACGGCGAGCCGCTGATAGCCGAGCGCGGCAAGGTCATGCATCGACGGATCCAGCTCCCGGCGCAGTGCGACGTCGACAAGGCCACCGCGTCGTGGAACAACGGCGTCGTCACGATTCGGCTCCCGAAGATCAAGTCGGAGGAGTCGAAGAAGACAGGATTCGAGTGACGAGCGGACACTCGATCCCCTCCCCTTCGTTATCGGGAGAAGACACCCTCTCACCCGGGGTACCGTGGAGGACCCGGCACGGGCCGAAGAACGCACGGGAAGAGGAGTACTGGAGGTCGGAAACGAGAGCGGTCCGATCACACGCAGTGCCGTTCGCGGCGTCGTCGTCTCCCCACGACCGGCCATCGCCGCCGTCGCGGCCGGCGCGTCGGTCGTCGGCTGGTCTCCCCGCGATGGTGCGCGTCGTTCCGGGGGCGAACGTCGCGGGCGGGCCGACGGCGAAGGCCACGACTCCGGAGTGCGAGGTGGCGGCCCAGAAAATTTCAATAGAAACCAATGTATAGAAACAGTCGATGGCAGAGAAAATCGACGTTCGCGACACTGACGTCGTCATTTCGAGCGCGAAGTGGCGGCCGTTCAGCAAGTACGTGGCCATCGCGACGGGGGTGACGTCCGACGGACGAACGGCACAGGGCATCGGGTCGGCGAGGTGGTCCGGGGAGACCGCACTCGACGCCGCGGTGGAGAATCTCAAGGACAACGCACGGGAGACGGACTTCTCGTTCAAGATTCAGACCCTGATCGGGGGGAACTCGAACGTGCGGGTGGAGTTCCTCGAGAAGCAGGGCATCTATCAGAAGAAGAGCGCGACGCGGGGGATGACCCAGCGACGGACGGTAGAGATAACGGCCGAGGAGGACGGTCGGACGGTGACCGCGAAGGACGACATCGGGATGGTCCACATCGGAATCGGCCGCGCGAGCTGGCAGGAGACGCTCGATTCTGCCCTCGACGTCGCGGAGTCACAGCTGCAGCGTGTCGGGACGGAATCACTGGACGACTGAGCGACCGCTCCGAGACCTGGCCGCAGCGTCGGACAGGGACCGTCAGCGGTGGTGCCGGGGGGTGGGCATCACGTCAACCGACGAGGTCTCGCTCCACGACGATGGCGCCGGCGAGCGTCGTCAGCGTACTCCCGAGGAGACCGGCGGCGAGGGCGACCGGTCGCAGCGGCGTCGAGCGCGTCACGGCGACGCGGACGGCGTAGGTCCCGAGAGTCACGGTCCGCTCACCGGGATCGAGGACCGCCGGCGGGTCGGCGGTCTGGCGGCTGAGTCGGTCGCCCTCCGTCGCGAGGAGGTCGTCCACGACCGCCCGCGACGCCGGGTCGAGGCTCGCGTAGGCCACGGTGTCGTCCGGGGACGGGTCGGCGGCGTCGCGGTCGGCCACGTCCACCACCTCGGCGGTGTACGTCGGCGGGCCGACGCCGACGGCGACGCCGGCAGCGAGTGGGCCGAGGACGAGAAGGGCGAAGACCGCGAGCTGGAGCGTCCCGAGGAGGGCGTCGCGTGCCGAGCGGGTGGCCGTCGCCATCGTTGGCCGGTGGGTGGCCGGTGACGAAAAGCTTGCCACGCCGGGACGGGCGCAGCCACGATGCCGGCGTCAGTAGAGGTGACCGCCGAGGGGAACGTCGTCGTCGGGGGTCACGAGGACGGGGTTACCGTCGTCGCCGGGCACCCCGACTGTGAGCGCCTCGCTGTCGAAGCCGGCGATGGGGACGGTGTCGAGGTCGGTGACGCAGAGCACCTGGCGGCCGACGAGGGCCTCGGGGTCGTGGTGGTAGCCCAGTTGGGCGGCGGACTGCAGCGTCTCGTCGCCGGTGTCGAGCCACAGCTTGACCATCTCCGGCTTGCGGGTCTCGGGGAACGGTTCGGCACGGGTGACGCGGGCCACCCGGATGGTGCGGTCGAAGACGTCGGGCATACCCGGTGGTCGGCGGCGGTCGGGAAGTAGCTATCGCGAGAGCGCGGAGAACGATAACGGGGACGTCGATGGGACTCGGTGCGAGAGCGGGAACGGGAACGGGAACGGGAACGGAAGACGGCGTTACGTGCCCTCGCGACTGGGACGGTCCTTCTCGCTGCCCTTGCCGCGGTTGTTCAGGCCGCGGTTGGCCTGGCCCGCGCTGGTCAGGCCGCGGAAGGCGCGACCGTCGTGGGTGTCGTCACAGATCCACGAGAGGTCGTCGTCGTTCTGGATGGCGGGGTGGTCGGGGTCGATCAGGATGACCTCGTACCACTTCTGGGTGCCGTCCTGCCCGACCCAGTAACTGTTGAGGACGCGCAGGTTGGGGTAGGCGCGGGAGACGCGTTCCTCGCCGATGCGCTGGATGTTCTTCCGGCGGGTGATGCGGTTGACGCCCTGTCGCTTGGTGCGGCGGCCACGCTCGAAGCGCTCCTTGCGGGCGGAGCCCTTCCGTACGGACACCCGCGCGAGGACGACGCCCTGCTTTGCCTTGTAGCCGAGCGAGCGAGCGCGGTCCAGCCGGGTGGGCCGGTCGATGCGCTCGATCGCGCCCTGGTCGCGCCACTCCTGTTGTCGCTGCCACTGTAACTCGGCGAGTTTCCCGTCGTCCGGGTCTCGCCACGCTTCTCTGATGTACGAGTACGCGCTTCGTGCCATGTGTGTCACCGCGGGCGTTGGTGGTTCGGCCGTTCCGGGTCGCCTCGGTGGGCGTCCTTCACCGCGAGCGGGTGGCCACATTCCGACCTGCCGAGGCAGGCGCCCGCCGGTGCCCGCGACCGACGGTTCACCCGAGATACTGTCACGCGGGTCATAACGGCTTCGGAACGGCCGTGGCCGGGCGGGTCGCTGGCGAGACCGGACCGGAGCGTCGTCGCGGGGGCCTCGACGGGTGGCTTTTAGCGCCCGGCGTCCGTGGTGGCGGGGCATGGACCGCACCCTGTTCGTCGGCGTCGTCGTCACGGTCCTCGGGGTCGCCGGCTACGCCGTCGGCGTCGTCGAGCCGTATCCCGGACGCGCCTTCTCGCTGTCGGGCGTGATGGCCGGACTGACGCTGGTCGCCGTCGCCACCGGCGGGTCGAGTCCGTCACTCGAAGAGGACGAGGAAGAGGACGGGACGAGAGGAGGGGATCGCGCGTGATCGAGGTGGTCGTGTACGCCGACGGTCGAGTGGACCACTACGACCCCGACGACCTGACGGCCGCCCGCGACGCCGGCGGCACGACGTGGGTCAGGGCGACGGAGGCGACGGAGACCGACCTCCGACGGGTCACGGAGGTCTTCGGCGTCCACGAACTCGCCGTCGAGGACGTCGTCAACGGCGTCCGACCGAAAGTCGAGGAGTTCGCCGACCACGTGTTCGTCGTCGCGAAGACCGCGACCCTGCGCCGGGGCGAGACCAGCTTCGAGGAGGAGATTCGCGACGACACGCTGGGCATCTGCTTCGGAACAGACTGGGTGCTGACGCTCTCGACGGCCGCCGTTGAGTCGGTGGACCGCGTCTGGACTGCCCTCGACCGCGAAGAGCCACGCCTCCTCGCCCGTGGCCCGGACTTCACCGCCTACCGGGTCCTCGACCTCGTGGTGGACGGATACTTCGCCATCGTGGACGAGATAGAGAACGACATCGAACGCGTCGAGGACGAGGTGATGGCGACGCCGGATATCGACACGCTCCAGCGGATCAACAGTATCCGCCGGGAACTGCTCTCGACGCGACGGATCGTCTGGCCGACGCGAGACGCCGCCTCCGCACTCGCCCGCGGCGACCCGGAACAGGTACACCCCGAGACGGAGAAGTACTACCGCGACCTCTACGACCACCTCGTCCAGGTGGTGGACCTCGTGGAGACGTACCGCGACCTCGCGACGGGGGCGCGAGACATCTACCTCAACCGCCTCTCGCAGTCCACCAACGACGTGATGAAGACGCTGACCGTCGTCGCCACGGTGGTTCTGCCGCTCACCTTCGTCGCCGGCATCTACGGAATGAACTTCGACCCCGCCGCCGGCGCCCTCAACATGCCCGAACTCGGCTGGGCGTACGGCTACCCCGCTGCGATGCTCGGTATGGCCTCCATCGCCGCGGTGATGCTCGCGTACTTCGGCCGTCGCGGGTGGATCTGAGGTGGGCACCGACCGGGACCGGCGCGTGGCTCACTCGCTCCCGGGTGGCGGCGCGGACCGCAACCCCGATGAGCCTCGACCGCCCACGCCGACCGTGGAGAACGTCACGGACCGCCGCCGGAACCCGTTCGGCGTCCGCTACCCCTGCGAGACCGAGGGCGTCAGCAGTTTCGGCGACGCGAACGCGGACGTCCACCTGATCGGTGACCACCCCGGCGTCCACGGCGGCGCGGCGTCGGGCGTCCCGTTCGACGGACCGGCGGCCGAACCACTGCGCTCGGTTCTCCGGGCCGTG
This sequence comes from uncultured Halobacteriales archaeon, assembly GCA_964512525.1. Taxonomy (GTDB): domain Archaea; phylum Halobacteriota; class Halobacteria; order Halobacteriales; family SW-7-71-33; genus SW-7-71-33. The sequence continues at coordinate 10,451 of CAZEIO010000016.1, read as the reverse complement.
GGCCTCGCGACCGGCGGCGCAGGACCGGCGGCGGAGTCGGTGAGCGACGACGGGACCGAGAGCGCCGGCGCCCCCCCGGTTCCGTACGTCCCCGAGAACCTGTTCTGCAGTTACCTGTTCGCCTGCGTACTCCCCGGCGGCCGGCCACCGACGGCGGCGGAGTACGACCGTCTCGAACCCTCCTTCGACGCCGAACTCCGGGCGGTGGCCGCCCACGTCCTCCTGCCCGTCGGCGACCGGGCGTTCGAGCACGTCCTCGCGGAGTACACCAGCAAGGCCGACCGCATAGACGCCGACGCGGCTCGTCACCACGCCACGGAGGTGCCCGGCCGCGGCTTCCTCGTTGTGCCGGTACGCGACCCAGGCGAGTGGGACGCCGGCGACGGCGAGGCCCTCCGCGACCGACTGGCGGCGATACTGGCGACCGACTACCGCCGGACCGCGGACCTCGGTCGCTTCTTCCCCGGCGACGACGCCTACCTCGTCCGCTGACTGCGCTCTCGCCCGGCGAGGGGTCAGCCGGAAGGCGTTCCGGTACCCGTGCCGGTGCTCGTCGGCGACTCGACGGTGTGACGCTCCAGCGGTTCCGCCGGCGTGCCCTGGGACTCGATGTCGAAGGCCGGTACCAGCACGTCGAACGTCGGCCCGACGCTGACCGTGTCGGCGTCGTCCGGTCTCGCGCCCGCACCGTCGGTCGCCGTCTCGGGTGGACGGGCGCGGTCGGTCGCCGCGGCCGACGCGTCCGGGACCTGGGTCTCGTCGGTCCCGGTCCGCCCGGGCCACGACGGCGGGTCGTCGATGCGGTCCGGGTCGAACGGCGTCACCGCGAGGTCGTCGCCGTCCGGGAGGAGCAGGTGCGGGCCAGCGACGACGAGTGCCGGCGGGCGACCGAGTCCGAGTGCGGCCGGCCGGCGGTAGCGCAGGTCCTCGCCGGCGGCGAGGTAGAGGTGGCCGCGACCGTGGTCGAGGACGACCACCTCGTCGCGGCCATCGGCGAGGCGCACCGCCCGCGAGAGCGTCGCCGTCCCCCACGGCGGCGCGTCGGGGACGTCGGCCTCGCTCGCGACGTGGACGCTGTGTGGCGACCGCGGGTCGGTCACGTCGTACGAGAGCAGCGCGCTTAGCGAGGTGCCCATGGTACAACTGCCCCTGCGGTTGCCAGCGGCTTAGACGTTCGGCTGGCGACGACGGCGATCACAGTTCGACGGAAGCGCCGGGACTGACGGACTTTTGCCGCTCGCGACCGGAGCCAGGGTATGAGCACACGAGTCGGTATCGTCGGTGCCGGCGCGGGCGCGGCAGCACTGACACACGTCGTGGACGGAGCGACCGACGCCGAGGTGACGGTCCTGGAGAAGTCGGGCGGGCTCTGTGGCCGCGCTGCGACCCGCCGTCGCGGCGACGTGACCTACGACTACGGCGCGAACTACGTCAAGAGCGAGGACGACCGCGTAAACGACCTCCTCCGGGAGACACTCGACGCCGACGGACTGGTGGACGTGCCCGAACCCATCTGGACGTTCGACCGGTCCGGCGAGGTGACCGAGGGCCGGGACTCCGACGGCCACAAGTGGACGTACCGGGCCGGTCTCACGCAGATAGCCAAGCGCCTGTTCGCCCGCACCGACGCGACCGTCCACCGGCGGACTCGCGTCGAGACGGTCGCGCGCGACGGCGACGCGTGGCACCTCGTGGACGCCGACGGCGAAGAGTGGGGGCCGTTCGACCGTCTCGTCCTGAATCCGCCGGCGCCACAGACCGCGGCGCTCCTCCGCGACGCCGCGTGGGACCACCCGGCCCGCGACCGCCTCGCCGACGCGGCCGCCGCCGTGGACTACGCCGCGATATGGACCGCCGTCTGTCACTACCCCTTCGAACTCGACCGGCCCTACTACGCGCTGGTCAACACCGACGGCGAACATCCCGTCGGCTGGGTCGCCCGCGAGGAGTGCAAGCCCGGGCACGTCCCCGACGGCGAGTCACTCCTCGTTGTCCAGGCCGGGCACGACTGGTCCGCCGAACGCAGCGAGGCCGACGCCGGCGACGTCGTGCCCGAACTGGTCGCGGAGACCACGGCACTGTTCGACGACGACCGTCTCGCCGACCCGGACTGGACCGACCACCAGTTCTGGCGCTACGCGCTCCCGGAGGAGGCGGTCGCGAGCGGGCCCGTGGACCAGGCCGAGCGCGAGGACTGCTACGTCGTCGGCGACTGGGTGACGGGCGAGGCGCGTCTCCACGCCGCACTCCGGAACGGTCTCGACGTGGGCGAGCGCCTCGCACTCGCGCTGGCCTGAGACCACCCCGGCGACCGAGGCGGCACCGCCAAACGCCCGCGACGGCCCGCGTCGCGAGGGCGAAAGGACCAATCCGACGCGCCCCGAGTGGGCCGTGTGGTCGGGCCAGCCCCGGCGGACCGCCCGCGGTGGTTGCGGTTCGCCAGCAAGATCGCCGCCCTGTGGGCGACGGTGCTCGGAGCCGTCGGCTTCGCCGTCACCGGCGACATCGCCGCGCTCTGGTGGGGACTACGAATCACGGGAGCGCTCACCGTCGTCACCGGCCTGTACGGCATCGCTCGCCACCGGCGCGGTGAGAGTCGCGGACGGAACGACGCGAGCGCCGGCTACGCGCCCAGCCGGGCGCTGACCGGTCTCGTCCGGGTGCTACTGGGCGGTGCCGTCGTCGTCGCGACGCTGTGACACAACACACAAGAGGGCCGCCGGACAAGCAGGCAGCCAGTGGTTCGTATCGACTCGGTCGGGTCCGACCGTGACGCCGACGGCGTGGACCGCGAGAGGGTCCTCCGTCACTGGACGGCCCGCGAGCGTCGCAAGCGCGACCTCGACACCGACGTCCTCGCCGAGATGGACGAGCGCGAGGTCCTCGCGGAACTCATGCAGTACACCGACGGCGAAGAACGACCGCTCTGGCGCCCCCGGTCGGTGGACTGGTACCACGTGCCGGTGCGGGAGTCGTGGCTCCGCACGCTCCGCGTCGTCGCCAGTCCCGACGGTCTCGGCTGGAATCTGGTCGCCCCCGACGAGCGCGTGGTGACGGCCGCACGGCGAATCCGCGACGGTCGCGTCACCGACGAGACGACACCGCAGGTGGACGTCGCGACCATCGAGCGGCGGGCGGCAGCCCTCCCCAGAGCCCTCGACGACCTGGTGGTCGTCGGCGGGCAGACGGCCCGGCCGCCCCGGGTGGTCGACGGCAACCACCGCGCCGTCGCCGTCCTCTGTCACCTGCTGGCGGGCGGCGAGATGCCCGACATGCGGGCGTACGTCGGCGTCGTCGAGTCGGGGCCGCTCACCGCCGCCGCCGAGAAGACGCGGTGAATCGCCCGTGGACTCCGTCGTGGCCGGTTGTGGTGACGCGGGCAGGCGGTCACTCCGCGACCGACGCGTCCCCGGATAGCAGCCCGCGTGTCGCGTCGGCGACCACCGCCGTGGCCGTCTCGACCTCCGGCCACGCGACCGTCTCGTCGGGGTAGTGGGCCTGGTCGATGGACCCCGGTCCGAACACCGCCGTCGGGATGCCGGCCGCGACGTAGTGCCGGGCGTCGGTCCCGTAGGTCGCGCCGACCGGGCCCGTCTCGGACAGCCCGGCGTCGCGCATCGCCGCCTGCAGCGCCCGGACCACCGGCTCGTCGGCGTCGATTTCGGCCGGCTCGAACTGCACCGAGAAGCGCTCGAACGTCGGCGGGTGCGCCGAGAGCCACTCGCTGTCGGCGACGACCGCGTCCAGTCGGTCCTCGTACGCCCGTTCGACCGCCGCGACCGTCTCACCCGGCGCGACGCCGATGCGCCACTCCGCCGTGAGACGCGCGGGCACGGTCGAGGCCCACGACCCCGCCTCGACTCGGCCCGCCGTCACCGGCCACGGATTGTCGAAGCGGTCGTACAGCGGACGTGTCACCGACGCCGCCCGCTCGGCCTCGAGTTCGCGGAAGGCCGACCGGATGCGCTCGAAGTGCGGCAGCACCGACTCGCCGTGCCACCGCGTCGCCGCGTGCGCCGACCGACCGTGGACGACCAGTCGCTTCATCACCGTCCCCGCGGTCGCCACCACCGGACGGAGTTCGGTCGGCTCCGCGATCAGCGCGACGTCGCGCTCGAACGGGTACGGGTTCGACAGTGCCGCGGCCGCCGCGCCGATACCGCCCTCCTCCTCGCCGACGACCGACTCGACGACCACGCGACCGTTCAGGGTCGGACTGTCGGGCGCGCCGACCTCGGCCGCCAGCGACCGCGCCGCGAACAGGCAGGCTCCGAGGCCGGCCTTCATATCTGCCGCACCGCGAGCGGTGAGGCGGTCGCCCTCGGTACTCCACGTCGGCTCGAACGGGTCGGTCCTCCACGCCGACCGCTCCGCGGGGACGACGTCGGCGTGACCGTTCAGCACCACCGTCGGGCCCGCGTCGGGGTCGCCGAACTCGAGAACGCCGGCGACGCTCGGCCGGTCCGCGACAGCGATGTCGTCCGGGTCGGCCGGGAAGGAGGGGTGAGCCGCGAGTTCGTCGGCGTCTGCCGTCCACCGGTATGTGTCGAAGCCCATCTCCGAGAGGCGGTCGGAGAGCCACTCTTGTGCGGGACGCTCGTTACCGGCCGTCGTCTCGAACTCACAGAAGCGGTGGACGAACGACCGCAGGTCTTCCGGGGTGTCGGTCATTGACGGGGATTCGGCGGTCGGGGGTATCAGCGTGAGGGTATCCAAACGGCGACGACGCGCATTCGGTCGACCACGTCACGGCTGCGCCCCGCCGACCGACTGTCTGCTGGCGTTCGTCGAAGTGGGCGACAGGTATTTTATCTTCCTTACGTTGCTAGTCTCCACTCACATTCGACGATGACAGGAGAGACGGCGGTCCGCATCACGGCGGAGACGTCGGGCGGCTGTGGGTCCAGCGCGTGTGTGATGCCCCAGGCCGGGGGAGAACTGGTACTGCTTGGGGAGCCGGTCGTTCCGCTGGTGTGTCTGGGGCTGGTCGTCGCCGCAGTCGCTCACCTGCGGAGCGCGGTGACCACCCTCGACGAGGAGCGCTCGCGGCTGGCGGCCGAGCGGGAGGCGTTCCTCGAGTTCGCGGGCCGTCTGGCGGAACTCGACTTGGGGGCGGAGCAGCCGATAGGGTCCAGAACAGAAACGAGAACGAGAAAACAGCCGGTGACAGTCGTCGCCGACACCGACGACCACGGCTACAGGCGGGTCGAGCGGGCGTACAGAGAGACGGTCATGGCCGTACCGCACTACGAGGAGGACTACGACGAGCCGCTGTCGACGCACATGCGCACCGAACTCGAGGGACCGGAAACGCAGGCGATGCTGGAACGGGAGACGGCCAACCCCGTCATCAGAGATACCCTGGTCGGACGGGCCCGTGCGGCGGCGCTGTCACGAGACGACCTGCTCTCGACGCTGGAGACCGAACGTGAGTCGCTGCTGGCGGCCATCGACCTGCGGTCGGAACTCACCGACTCGCTGGACTCTCTCAGAGAGATTCCACCGTTGGACCGCTCTTTCGGCGGCCTGCTCGCCGTCTGGCATCGACTGGACGATATCGAGGAACGGTGTGACGACCACATCGAACAGCGGCAAGAACAGATACAGGCGACGACGATCGACCAGCCACGGACCGCAGAATCGAGCGTGGGCACGCTCCCAGAGTATCTCTACGAGTCACTGGACGTCACCTATCCGATCCTGCACGACTATCTCGGGATACGGCAGGAGGTGCAGTCCGAGCGGTCGAAACTGGTCGCGAGCATGTCGGTGTCGGGGTAGGGGCGGTCGAAGGACAGGGCCAGCGAGATACGTATCGTGTCGTCTCGTATCGTGCCGTGTCGGGAGGAGACACGCACGTAGTCGCCATCCCAGTCGCGGGAAGACCACACGTCGAAGTTACATCAAGTCGTGGCTCTCGTAGAACTCCTCGAGTGAATCACAGTCGTCCTCGTCTAACATCGTCACCCAGCCGCCGAATCGGTACCGACGCCAGCACTTCTGGCCGTCGATGAAGACGGGATTCTCACCCCTATCCGGCGGCACCTGAACGACGCCCTCCTCGGACTCTGGTCGTTCTCCGGGTGGCCACCCGTGCCAGGGCTCTTCCCCGTTCTCGTTGACGGCTCGTCGGTCGCACTCGTCACAGACGAGGTTCGGATAGGTCGAGTGGTTGCCACCACCCTCACCACCGCAGATTGGACAGGCCACGTCCGACGGTGGTGGTTTGTAACGTTGTAATTAGTGGTCGTCCTGATGATCGTTGCTCACGCTGTCGAGAGCGAATCTGGTTCTCTGTCGGTCTCCGACGGCGACTTGCACCCACCACTCATAATGACTCGGTCGAGTCGGTCTGTCGATCCTCGCTGACACGGAGCGGGCTGTACGCCGCCGTGATCTCGCCGACCGTCCACGCCGTCCCGCGCCCGGGCGGCGGGTCGACTTCGGGGAGAAGCGGAAGTGCCGAAGAGAGTACATCTCGCCAGAGCCACTGGCGGTAGGCGTCGTGGTCCCCGACGAGCATCCTCTGTGCGCCCTCGGGACCGACGACGTGGCCCTGCAGGTCGACACCCGAGCGCAGTGTCTCCGTGGAGGCGGGTTCCTCGGCGAGGAGGTGGTCGTGGACGGCAGCGACGACCGCCACGCAGCCATCGGTATCGGGCGTCGGGAAGTCGAACCCCCGTAGGAGGACCGCCCGCACGCCGGGATACCACACTCGACTGTCGTCCTCACTGACGGGCCGGATCCAGTGTTCGTCCGCGAGGTCCCACAGCAGTGTCTCGTAGTCGCTGCGCGCCAGTCTGGCGTCGTCGTCCTGTTCGAGGTGCGCCTGCTCGAATGGCTTGTCTCGGAGTGCCCACTCGATGACCTGCGAGGTCGCGGTTCGCGGGGCCACCGGATCGTCCGACGACCACGACGACGTCACGACGGGACACCTCCGGAACGCTCGAAGTCCGAGTCGGCGTCAGGGTACGGGCACTCGGGAAACCGGAACGGACCGAACGACCGCCGGTCGGCGACCGTGCGGTCGGCGACGGGCGAGTCGCCGGCGGCAGCGGACAACTCGGTGTACGCGAGGTCGTTGACGTAACTGCGGTACTCGGGGTCGGCAGAGCGACCGCTCCGTCTTCGCTCGCGAACGAACGGCGAGGTCACATCGTCGTACGGAATTCGGAGGGAGGTGTATTCGGGAGCAGACATGGGTCGGATGGCAGTCAGGGCGGCAGCCACCTGTAATACCCGTGGGAATAAAATAGTTTTCAATAATTACTTATATGCATCGAAAAGGAGTGGCCGGTGCATAGAGGCACTGCCGGAGACGTGTCTTGGGGCACAGCCTGCCGGCGTACCGGACGTTTTAGAGAGTGCCCAGCAGGAACGGGCCAAGGTCACTGCGAACCATCTGAACCTAATCCATTAGAAGACAGCAGACCAAGTGGACCGTATGGAGTTCGTACGATGGAGAGAGATCCGGAGGCATCTCCTCGGTGGGCGACTCCACGGCCTGTGGATTGTCGGCTCGGTCGTCGGCATCCTGGTTCTGGCCTCGGTCGCGTTTCTCCTCGGGATGGACGTCGGTCTCTACGAGTTCCCGGGCTGGCTCGTACTCCCCGTCGTTCTCGGCATCGTTGCCGGAGCGATCCGTGCGGGGCTCGTGCCGACCGTCGGTTCACTCTGGTTGATCGCTCTTTGGGGGCACGTCTTTCCGCCGCTCGTCGGGTATCTCACGGGGGAGTGGTCCGGGGGCGGACGGTACACGTATCCGCGACTCACGGGATTCGCGTACGGATCCGCACGGGCCGAGCTATTCGGTGGACTGGAAACGGCTCTCGAGATTGGACTGGTTCTCGCCCTCGTCGTCGGGACGGTCACCTACCTCACGGGGGCTCTCGGCAGGGAAGTCGTGGAGAGTGTGCAGTCTTCCTGGTGACAGCCGCGGAGTCGGACGAATGGAGAAAACGACGAGACGGGTGTCTGCAGAGTCCCGTACCCAAGTCTCGCCACCTGTCACCGTCTGCGGTCGTCACCCGCTCGCGGTTGGGGCGTACGTTCCGACTGCGCCCGCGGTCGTCGACGCGGACGAGTCCTGACTGCTGGAGGAGGTCGGCCGCACGCGCGGTCGTCTTCGAGCCGTTGTCCGTACCCTCACGAACTTGGTACACGGGGGACTCCCTGAACGGATTGAGGATCAGGAGTGAGAGTAGTCCCCCATCGCCCCGTACCGGAACACCTGCTCCTCCCCAAATGGATAGGAGACGTGTAGCTCAGTAAACTGTTCACTCTTGCTGTCCGTATACACTGGGAGTATCCAATGGGACAGAATCGTCTCATCCTTCAACTCCGGTGCCGAGTCAGGCCTACTGATCGACCACGGAGACTTACGCCTCGTCGCCGTCCTCGTCGTCCACGTCTCGCGGGGTCACGAGATCGCCGTCGTCCCGGACGGCGAGGCTCAACAGCGCGTCGCCCTCGTAGGCGACGCCGCCCTCCTGTCGGCCGATAACGTAGCCGTCGTCTTCGGCCTCGACGGTCGTCTTCACCTCGCCGAGCGAGGTGACGATCTCCGCAACTGGCATCCCCGGTTCGACCACGTCGCCCGTATCGACCAGGTAGCGCACGACACCCGGCGTCTCCGTCCGCGGACCGCGGTGGCGCCGGACCGGGAACTCGACCGGGTCCTCGGGGGCCGCCCCGTTCGGCTCGGGGTCGCCGTGAAGCATTCCCATGGCCCGCATCACGTTGCGGACGCCCGTGACGCCCGCACGGCGGTGCTGTTCGTCGACGACGCTGTGGCTCCCGAGTTCGGGGGTGAACGCCGGGATGCCCGCCAGGTCACGGAGCGCGGGCGACAGCGCGCGGTTCAGGCCGAGTTCCTCGTACTCCGCCTGTAGGTACTGGTTGACGACCGGGACGCCGAACGCCTCGACCAGCTCGTCGAGATCGTCGGCAACTGCGCGGGCCTCGTCCACATCCCGGTGCTCGCCGTAGGAGACGCGCCCGCGGATGCAGAACGGTCGGGAGCCGATGCCGGCCGTGTGGAGCTGGACCGCCGCGTCGGCGGTGTCGGCGATCGCCTCGAAGATCCGCCGGTCGATGCGTTCCTGAACCTCCGGCGGACGGACCCGGTCGTCGGGCTCGTGTTCGCCGTCGGGGAAGTAGCGGTTCGGGTCGTCGTCGTCGTAGTAGGAGGTCCGGGCATTCCGCCGGAGTCCCGCCGGGTTGAGGTTCGGCACCACGACGAGCGCGCCCGAGAGTTCCTCGGGGCGTGACTCGGTAAGCAGGTCCTGTGCGACGGCCATACCCGTGATCTCGTCGCCGTGGATCGACGCGGTCACCCAGAGTGTCGGCCCCTCTTCATCGCCGTGGACGACGGAGACGGGGAGTCGCTCCTCGCCGCCGGTCGGTAGTTCCGTGACGGTCAGGTGACCGTCCGCTCGCTCGCCGGGCGTCGCGGTGGCCGTTCCGATCTCCATGGGAGCCGGTTGCCCTCGGACAGTATAGATCCACCGGCGACGGCTGCTCTCACCGGTGTGTCGGACCGTAGCCGTCACGGGCCTCGGTACTCCCGAAAGAACCGTGTCAGAAGGGCATCGTCAGGAAACGGCGACCGGAGTGTTTTCCACACCAGCACGGGGGGAACTATGATGCGGAGACCCGTCTATCGAGTATGGCCTGTCCAATCTGTGGCGGGAGCGGCGGCGACGATTCGAGTCCCCCACCGATGGTGGTGTGTGACGAGTGCGACGAGCGGGCAGTCACCGAGAACGGCACCGAACCCTGGCACGGGTGGCCGCCGGGCGAGGCGCCAGACTCGGAACCCGGCGAGGTAACCGTTCCACCCGACCGCGGAGCGAACCCGGTGTTCGTCGACGGTCAGAAGTGCTGGCGGCGATACCGGTTCGGCGGCTGGGTGACAATGGTCGACGAGCACGACTGCGATTCGATCGAAGAGTTCTACGAGACCCACGGCCGCCAGTGAGCCGACGGGCGACGAACTGTATTGCACGGGAGAAAGTCCATGTTTACGCTCGTGAACCGCCCGGGGGGCAGACTCCGAGGCACTCGTCTCGACCACCTGTAAAGCGTATATATGAGGTTGCTCTCTCCCGCAGAGGACATGCTTCGTCTCTTCTGATGAATTATCAACGAAGCGAAAGGAAGTACGAGAGCCAAGGGCCGGCTTTATGGCTAACTGTTAAAGCCGAGTAAATAAAACATATAAGTACGGATGACAACCAGAGACCGAATCGAGAACCTCAGAGAAAGAATCAAAAAACGGTCAGGTCTTGCTGACGAGGACCCAGAAGACGCGAACGCACCGGCGATAGCGGACGATGATTCTGAGAAGCTCCTCGAATTAAGTCGTCAGCTCGACCTGCTCAACTCGAAGTACAGCGACTACCGCCATGAGAAACTCCTCCGGCACTGTGTCATCATGGCGGAGCAGGCTG
>CAZEIO010000015.1:0-19942 GCA_964512525.1 uncultured Halobacteriales archaeon | reverse complement strand
TGCTGATGAGTTTCCCGCCGATACTGCTCGCGCTGACCGTCGTCGCCGTCCTCGGGCCGTCCCTGACGAACGCCATGATAGCCATCGGCGTCACGTACGTCCCCTACTTCGCCCGGGTGACGCGGAGCGAGGTGGTCTCCGTCAGCACGGAGGACTTCGTCGAGGCCGCGCGAGCCCTCGGCGAGAACGACCGCCGGGTCCTCTTCCGGGAGGTGCTCCCGAACGCCGCGGCGCCCATCATCGTCCAGGCGTCGATCAGTCTGGCGTTCGCCATCCTGGCGGCCGCGGGCCTGTCCTTCCTCGGTCTCGGCGCACAACCGCCCAAGCCCTCGTGGGGACTGATGATCCGACAGTCGAAGCAGTACCTCGAACAGGCGCCGTGGATGGCCATCTTCCCGGGTCTCGGCATCGCCCTGACGGTTCTCGGCTTCAACCTCCTTGGCGACGGCATCCGGGACGTCCTCGATCCGACCGTCAGCACGGAACTGGGTGGTGACGATGAGTAACACCGACGACTCCCGCGACCCCCGGACGCCAGGCGCCCGCGAGTCGTCGCCCACCGGTGGTCCGGGGGTCGGCACCGACACCCGCGGCGGCGACCGGGTGCTGACCGTCGAGGACCTCACGACCGTCTTCCGCACCGAGGAGGGGACGGTCCACGCGGTGGACGGCGTGGACTTCCACATCGACCGCGGCGAGATTCTTGGACTGGTCGGCGAGAGCGGTGCCGGCAAGAGCGCGACCGCCCGGTCGGTGCTCCGACTGATCGAGGACCCCGGCGAAATCATCGACGGCCGCGTGGACTTCCAGGGCCGGGACGTGCTGTCGCTCTCGCAGGCCGAACTCCAGCGCTTCCGGGCGACGAACACCGGGATGGTGTTTCAGGACCCGACGGCGACGCTGAACCCGACGATGAGCGTCGGCCGGCAGGTCGCCGAGGCCGTCGAGGAGGCACAGGGCCTCTCCGGCGACGCCGCCCGGAAGGAGGCCGTCGCCCTCCTCGACCGCGTCGGCATCCCCGACGCCGAGACGCGGGCGGCCGACTACCCCCACGAGTTCTCCGGCGGGCAGAAACAGCGCGTGGTCGTCGCCATCGCCATCGCCTCCGAACCGGACCTGCTCATCGCCGACGAGCCCACGACGGCACTCGACGTGACCATCCAGGCGCAGATACTCGACCTGCTCGAGGAACTGCGGGTGGACCTCGGGATGTCCATCCTGTTCATCACGCACGACCTCGGCGTCGTCCGAGAAATCTGTGACCGCGTGGCGGTGATGTACGCCGGCAACGTCGTCGAGAGCGGCCCGAGCGAGGCTCTCTTCACCGACCCGCGACACCCCTACACGAAGGGACTGCTCGCGAGCATCACCGGCGTCGGCGGCGAACAGCGCGACCGGCTGGACGTCATCGAGGGGCAGATGCCGGACCTCACCGACCCGGGCCCGGGCTGCCGGTACGCCGACCGCTGTCCGGGCGCGACCGAGGAGTGCACGGACGCACACCCGCCGCTCGAACCCGTCGAGACCGACGGCGGCACGGACCGGTCAGTGGCCTGCTACCGGTCCGAGCACATCGACGAGATAGACTACGAGTACGAACACGAGCCACGGACGCTCTCGTGGCAGACCGACCGCGAGGAGGCTCGCGGCCGCGACGACGCCCCCTCGGAGTCCGTCCTCGCCGCCGAGGGCCTAGAGAAGCACTTCCACACGGAGAGTTTCCTCGGGCGACTGCTCGGCGACCCGAGTCCGGTCCGGGCGGTGGACGGCATCGACATCGAGATAGAGGCGGGTTCGACGGTCGGTCTCGTCGGGGAGTCGGGGTGCGGCAAGTCCACGGCGGCCCGGGCTCTCCTCCGACTGGTCGAGCCGACTGACGGCACCGTCACCTACCGCGGGACCGACGTGACCGATGCGCCGTCGGGCGAACTCCGCTCGCTCCGGCGGGACCTCCAGATCGTCTTCCAGGACGCACAGTCCAGTCTGAACCCGCGTCGGACCGTCAGACAGACGATCCGCCGGCCGATGGACCTGCACGACATCGGTGCCCGGGAGGAGCGGTCCGACCGCGTGCTGGAACTGCTCTCGGCGGTCGGTCTCGACGAGTCACACCTCGAACGGTACCCGCACGAACTCTCCGGCGGCCAGCAACAGCGTGTCGGCATCGCCCGAGCGCTCGCGGTCAACCCCGAGGTCATCATCCTCGACGAGCCGGTGAGCGGGCTGGACGTCTCGGTGCAGGCCCAGATTCTCAACCTGCTGGCGGACCTGCAGGAGGAACTGGGGCTGGTGTACCTGCTCATCAGCCACGACCTCTCCGTCGTCGAACACGTCTGTGACGAGGTCGCGGTGATGTACCTCGGCGAGATCGTCGAACACGGGTCCGTCGGCGACGTGTTCGACCCGCCGTACCACCCCTACACGGAGTCGCTGTTGTCGGCCATCCCCGGTCTCGCGGGCGAGGACGACCGCATCACCCTCGAGGGCGACGTGCCGGACCCGTCGAACGTGCCCTCGGGGTGTCGGTTCCACCCGCGCTGTCCCCGGAAGATCGGCGACGTCTGCGAGGACGAGGTTCCGGCCGACCACGGTGACGGCGACCACACCATCGGCTGTCACCTCGTGCGCGAGGAGTACAACGACCGCGTGGACTGGGACCCGCCGTAGTCCGGTCCGCCTCGGTCCCGCGGTGTCTCTCGTTCTCGCGACGGCGGGAAGACGGCAGACGTTTCCCGCTCGCGCCCCTCTATCGAGTATGTCTGACTCCGACGAGACGCCGGCCGTGACGGCCGAGCGACCCGACGCACCGATCCGGACGACCGGAACCGACCACGTGACCGTCTGGGGGTCGAACGAGGCGGACACCCTCGCCTTCTACCGCGATCTCCTCGGGATGCCGCTGGTGCTCCGCCAGCCGAACCTCGACGACCCCTCCCAGACGCACCTCTTCTTCGACACCGGCGACGGCCGCATCCTGACGGTGTTCGTCGGCGACCGCCCGTCGAACCGCGGGGGCCAGCGCGTCGGGACCGGCGCCGTCCACCACCTCTGTTTCGCCGTCGCGCCGGAGCGCTACGAGGAGACGATGACCGCCCTCGACGACGCCGACCACCGGTACAACGTCTTCGACCGCGGCATCTTCCACTCCATCTACACGACCGACAACAACGGGCTCGTGATCGAACTCACCGCCGACAAGTACGCCGTGCCCGACGACCGCCGGGGGGAGGTGCTGGCGACTGCACAGGCGAAGCGAGTCGCCGACGGCGCCGAGTACGCCGAGGAGGAACACGTGGAGGCCGCACTCCGCGAACTCGGCATCGAGGTCGTCCGCCACGACCTGCCCGAGGCCGACAGCGGCACCGGCGGCCTCTGAGCGACACCGGCTGGCGCGAATCCGGCAGACAGGCGTCGAGTGTGCGACGGTGACACACGGGCACCGAGAGGGTTAATTGGGCCGTGCCCACTACTTCGACGAGATGCGTGACGGGTCAGACGGCGGCGACGTCGCCGAGCGAGCGACCGCGGTCGGAGAGCACGGCGGCGACGGACCGCTGTCGGCCGCCGAGCGCGACCGCCTCGCGGCGCTCGCGGCCGCCGAGAGCCTGGCCGACCTCGTCGCCCTGACCGGCGCGGACTCCGAGCACGATGCCTACTTCGCCGCGAAGACGGAGTGGGCCGACCTCTGGCGACGGCGCGACCGATACGCCGAGGGCGCCGGCGACGACACGACCGGCCTGCCCGGCGAGTCCGTCCGGGTCGGCAACGCTGACTACCACGTCCACGGCGTGACACACGCGGGGACGGACACGGAGCGGGCCTACCTCCGCGAACGGGTCGCGGCGATGCTCGACGCCGGCCACGCCGTGTACGTCGAGCAGGGGTTACGAAGGCTGTACTTCGGGGACACCGCCGTCTGCGAGATGGACGACTACCGCTGGGCGCTCGCGCGCTGTCGCGACCTGAACGTCCACGAACTGGAGGACGAGCGATTCGAGGAGTCGCCGCCGCTCGGCGGCGACGAGCACGTGGCGGCGTTCTCCGAACGCATACGCGAGCGGGTGTACTCGTTCATCGACGGCTACAGCAGCGTGTACGGCGAGACCGTCGAGCGGGTGCTGGGCGACCTCGCCTCGGCCGTCCTGACGGACCACGAGGGACTGGCGACGGGCGACGAGTACGAGGCCTTCGCGCTGCGCCAGCGGGCGGTGGCCGACCCCGCGAAGTTGCCCGCACTGCAGGCGTACTACCGGCGGTCGTTCTTGCCCCAGCCGGTGGAGCGAGAGTGGGTGCGCCGCCACGACCCCGACCTGGAGTGGGTCACCCACGCCCGCAACGCCCGGATGGCTGACTACGTGGTCCACCACGTCGGTGACGCCGAGACGGTCCACGTCCTGTGTGGCGCCGCCCACGGCCCCGGCGTCGCGTACTACCTCCGGCGACACCGCGACGGCGAGCGGTCGGTCGCGGACTTCGAACTCGCTTAATTCGGGCGCTCAGTCGAGGTACGGCTCCTCGACGTCCTGGTTGCCGCCGATGGCCGTGCTCAGCCGCCGGGTGACGGCGTCGAAGACGGTCACCAGCGGCCAGAGCACCCACTCGACGGCGCCGAGTGGCCGGGCGACCCGCAGCGACCACCGCTCGGCGTTGCCGAGACCGTACGCCTTCGGGACGATTTCGCCGAACACGAGGACGACCGTCGTCACGCCGACGGTGGCGACGGTGACGGCGACGCCGGTCGAGAACGCCTCCACGAGGACGACGGTCGCGATGGAGGAGACGGCGACGTTGACGAGGTTGTTCCCGACGAGAATCGTCACCAGCAGGCGGTGGGGATTCGAGCGGAGACGGGCGAGCGCACGGGCGTCGGCGCCGGCGTCGTTCGCTCCGGCTCCGGTCCCGCTGTCCACGGCCTCACCGGCGCTGTCGGCGGCGGTCGCCGGCGCAGGCAGCGAGAAGATGGCCGTCTCCGAGGACGAGAAGAAGGCACTCAGTGCGACGAGGACGACGACGGCAGCGAGACCGGCGATGGCGAACACTATCACGGCCGGCATTCGGGCCGCTGGCCGGTATGCCTGTGGGTACGAGTGTGGTCGGTGGCGGTTATTCCCCGTCGGCGTCGTCGGCCGCCGACTCGTCTCCGTCGTCTTCTCCGGGGTCCTCTACCGCGCCGCGGAGCACCTTCGCGGCGACCAGCAGCGGGTCCCAGACGGGCGAGATGGGCGGCGCGTAGCCGAGGTCGAGTCGCTCCAGTTCGCCGACGGTCAGTCCGGCGTCGAGGGCGGTCGCCAGGGGGTCAACGCGCTTTGCCGCGCGGTCCGCGCCGACGGTCGCGCCCCCGAGGACGCGGCCCGTCTCGCGGTCGCCGACGAGCGTGACGAGCGTCTCGGCGTTGCCGGGGTAGTAACCCGACCGCGACCCGGTGCTGACGGTCTCGCTGACGGGGTCGAAGCCGGCCTCGCGGGCGCGGGCCTCGCTCACGAGACCGGTCCGGCCGGCGACGAGGTCGAACGCCTTCAGCACCGCCGTGCCGGCGACGTCCCCGACCGGCGTCGGGTCGCCTGCGACCGTGGCGCCGACGGCCCGGCCCGCGCGGTTGGCGGTCAGGCCGAGTGGCACCCACGTCGCGTCGCCGGTGACGGCGTGTGACGCCTCGGCACAGTCGCCGGCGGCGTACACGCCCTCGACGCTGGTCCGGCCGTACTCGTCAACGGCGATGGCACCGGAGTCACCGACGGCGACCGGCGTGTCGGCGACGAGTTCGACGTTCGGCACGACGCCGACGCCGACGACGGCGACGTTCACCGGCAGGCGAACCCCGTCACACTCCACGCGTTCGACGCGGCCGTCGCCGTCGAGTCGGTCCACGCTCGCGCCGGTGTGGACGGTCACGCCCCGCTCGCGGAGGTGTGCCTCGACGCGGTCGCCGACCGCCGCGCCGAACGGGGGGAGGAGGTGGTCGCCCCGCTGGAACAGGTGGACGTCGAGGTCGTGGGCGGACAGCGCCTCCGCCATCTCGACGCCGACGTAGCCGCCGCCGACGATGGCCGCCGCCGACGGTGGGTGCCGCTCGCCGTACGCCCCGACGCGGTCGCGGTCCACGAACGTGCCGTCCACGGCGTCGGCGTCGAACTCGTCCGGGTCGGCGAGGAAGGCCCGGAGGGCGGCGGCGCTGTCGAGACCGTGGATGGTGAACGAGCCGTGCAGGTCGCGGTCGAACGCCTCGCGGGCGCGGGCACCGGTACCGATCAGGAGGTCGCCGTAGGGCTGTTCGAACGTCTCGCCGACGGCGTGGTCGGCGTCGCCGCCCCCCGCGCCGGCGACGTCCTCGACCACCTCGACGCGGACCACCTCGCGGTCGGTGTCGATCGCGACGACCTCGTGCCCGCGACGGAGGTCGATGCCGCGGTCCTCGATGGCCGCCGGCGACAGCGAGAGCAGGTCCTCGAGGGCGGGGACCTCGCCCTTCACGTAGTACGGCGTCCCGCAGTGGGCGTAGGACACCCACCGGCCACGCTCGAAGACCACCACCTCGCGGTCCGGTGCCTCCCGTTTCGTCTTGCTCGCTGCGCTCAGTCCGGCGGCGTCACCACCCACGACGACGAACGGGTCCGTCATCGCTCGGACCTGCACCGCTCGACACATCAATCCCGCGGGCGGCGGCGACCCGTGCCGGTGTCGCCGAGTGCGACCCGGGAGAGCACCACTCCGGTCACCACGAGACCGGCGCCCAGGATAGCCATCGTCGCGATGGGGTCGAGGGCGTCCGCCAGGCGGCCGCCGCCGACCCACAGCGGTATCTCCACGACGGCGTGTGCCATGGCGACGGCCGAGAGCGTGGTCGCCCGACCCACCGAGGGCGTCCGGTCGTTGAGGTACTGGTCGAGGAGGGGTTCGGTGAGGTTCCGGACGGCCCGCAGGACGAAAAAGAGCGGAACGGCCGCGACCGGGAGGACGGCGAGACCGGCGAAGAGCGCGCCGAGACCGGCCGGAGCGTAGCGGAACCACCGCCCGAGACCGACGACCGACCGCACGCGGTCGGCGTTCGCGGTGACCGTCGCCGAGACGACGGTGAAGGCGGCGTACACCAGACCGACCACGACGACGGGATCGGGCTGGACGCCGAGGACGGCGGACGCATCGACGATGGCGTCGCGGGTCACCGGCTGGACGAAGAAGTCCACCACGCCCATCGCACCGACGAACAGCGCCGTGTAGAGGACGAACGGTCGGAGCGGGCCGGTCAGGAGGTCGCGGGCGACGACGAGGGCGGCCCACTCGTCGGACGCGTCCACCCGGCCGACACCGGTGTCGTCGTCCCCGTCTCGTTCGGCGCCGGCGTCTGCGGCAGCGTCCGTCCCGTCCGTCTCCGGTTCCGGGTCGGCGTCGTCCGGCGACGAGTCACCGCCGTCGGGCCGCGGTGTCGGGGTGGTCCGGGTGGACTGGCCGTCCGGCACGGGAAAGGAGAGGGCTATCGGGACCGCGAGTGCGGTGACGGCGGCACTCGCCAGCCACGGCCACGCGAGGTCCACGCTGCCGAGGAGACCGCCCGCGACGGCGGCGACGCCGCTCGACGCGAGCCCCAGCGCCTTTCCTCGCCCGCGAATCCGCGTGAACGAGCCCTCGTCGGTGCGGGCCGCGAGTGTGTCGTACAGCCACGCGCTGTCGCTGCCGGAGGCGAACGTCTGCGAGACGGCGAGGGCGACGTACGCGACGAGAAAGGTCGGCAGGGAGTTCCCGAAGGCGAACGCCGCGCTGGCGACCGCCGTGCCGGCCGTGCCGAACACGAGCGCCCACCGGCGGCCGAGGCGGTCGCCGACGTACCCCGTCGGCACCTCGGAGAGGATCACCGTGAGCGAGAAGGCAGCATCGAGGAGGCCGATACCGGAGTACGTCACCCCCCGGGAGAGGAGAAACAGCACCCAGATCGGCGTCGAGAGGTGGGCGCTCCGGGCCACCTCGAAGGCGTAGTACTTCGCGACGGTGCGGTCCACGGTGAGCGTGTCGTCCCCGACCCAAATAACCGTCCGCGGAACGTCATTTTTGTACGGAGGCTGTCACGTAGGGGGAGATCGCAGGCGTCGTCGCCGCCGGTACGAGGAGACTGACGGCAGGACCAGGCCGAGCGGGCCTGGGGCGTCGCCGTCGCCGGAACCTACCGGAAGCGACCGCGAGAGCGCGTGTGACAGACGTCTGACGGAGGCTTAAGTTGCTGGCTATGCTCGCCGAGGGTATGCAGGGACCTCCCCAGGAGATCACCGGCCTGATCGGTCGCGAGGTGTACTCGAACAACGGCGTGTTCGTCGGCGAGATAGAGGACGTCCGCATCGACATGGACACGGAGGCCATCACCGGACTGGCGATGGGCCAGCTCAACGGCGACCTCTTCGGCAGTCACGTCGAGGCCAACCAGGGCGTCATGCTGCCGTACCGGTGGGTGCGCGCCGTCGGTGACGTCGTCCTCGTGAACGACGTCGTCGAGCGACTCGCGGAGCGCGAGGACGAGGAGGCGGCCGCGGTCGCCTGACCGGACCGGGTCAGGTCCCGTTCTCCGGTTCGACCTCGACGCCCATCGCGTCGAACAGTTTGCTCTTGACGGCCTCCTCGGTGAGCGACAGCAACGTCTCGCGGTTGTCGTCGCTGGTTTCGATGCCGGTGAAGGGGCCGAGCGGAATCTCCGCGACGGCCTGCGTGGAGTGGCCACTGGGCTGGCCGATATCCGCGTAGGCCTCCTCGAGGATGTTCCCGATGTCGATGCGGATGTCCTTCGACCGGGCGGCGACGTAGATGGTGTCCTCGGCGATGCCGAACACCGCCGTCGTGGTGATACCCTCGAGGTTGAGGAGGTGCTGTGCGGCCTGGGCGAGTGCCTCGCGGTCGCTGACGAAGCCGGCGTTCGAGACGAGGTGTGACCCGCGGACCTCGCGGTTGGCGATGGCCTCGGCGAGGACGTCGAGCGTCTCGGGCGACATCGAGGGCGACTCCACCTGTTCGAGTGTGTCGTGGTTCGCGAAGGGGTAGAGGAAGGCGGCGGCGGTGAGGTCGGCGGGGGTGGTGTCGCGCTTGAAGTCGAGCGTCTCCGCGCGGATGCCGTAGAGGAGGGCGGTGGCGACGGACTCGTCCATCGACATCTCGAACTCCTGGACGTACTTCGTCAGGATGGTCGAGGTGGAGGACATGCTCGGCCGCACGTCGGCGAACTCGGGGTCGTAGGACTCGTGCGGGTCGGCGTGGTCGATGAGGATGTCCACCGACAGGTCCATCGGGTCGGCACCGGGGTCTGCGTGGTCCACGACGGCGACGGTGTCGTAGTCGGCGACGGCGACGTCGCGCCACGCGAGGAGTTCGACGTCGAGGAGGTTCGCGAAGGCGCGGTTCTCCTGGTGGCCGAGGTCGCCGCGGTACACGATGTCGGCCTCGACGCCCAGGTGGGCGGCGATGGCCTGCATCGCGACGGCACCGGCGATGGCGTCCGGCGCCGGGTCGTCGTGGGTGACGACGGCCATCCGCTTGCGGGTGTCGCGGATGACCGCCTCCAGCTGGCCGGCGCGGTGTTCGAGTTCGCCGGCCTCCAGCGAGCGCAGTGCCGAGTCGGCGATGACCGCCGAGGGGTTGATGACGACGTCGGCACCCGCCTCGGTGAGGTCGTCGGCGGAGACGGGGTCGGAGGCGCGGGCGACGACGAACTGCGCGTCGCCGTTGTGTTCGCGAACCGCCCGGACGGCGGCCTCGTTGGCGTCCGGGTCGGAGGAGAGGACGAGGATGACGCCGCGGTCCTCGACGGACCCGGCGACGCCCTCGTCGCGGATGTCCGCCGTCCGGGCGTTGAGGTCCTGGTCGCGAAGCGCCTCGACACGGCCCTCGTCGCGGTCGATTATCAGCACGTCCTTGCCCTGTTCGACGAGTTCCTCGGCGACAGCGTGGCCGACGCTCCCACAGCCCAAAATTGCGTACGAAGACGTCGCCGACACCGTGACCCCGGTGCTCATTGTCCGAACGAAGCGGAGGTCCACACTTAACGCTCCCGAACCCGGACCGGACGGCGGCGCGACGGCCGACGACACGTATATCCACGGCGCCCAGTTAGTCCGGGCAACATGGATACCGCACGGCA
This sequence comes from uncultured Halobacteriales archaeon, assembly GCA_964512525.1. Taxonomy (GTDB): domain Archaea; phylum Halobacteriota; class Halobacteria; order Halobacteriales; family SW-7-71-33; genus SW-7-71-33. Next base: position 9,828 of record CAZEIO010000015.1, on the reverse strand, counting down.
GTTCCGTGCCGCTCTGCCGGTTCTCGCGTCGGTGCTCTTCGCTCTCGTCGCGACGGCAGTCGCCGTCGGTGGCCTCGGTGCTGGTGCCGGTGCCGCGGCCCACCCCCCGACCGACGCGGCGATGACACCCGGTGGACTGGCCGTCGCCGGAGCGTCGTCGGGGACCGTCGGCGCCGTCGCCACGCCGGGGAGTCGGCTGGCAGGGCAGTCGGGACCGGACGACGCTCGCCTGACGGTCACCGACGTGAGCGTCTCGCCGGCGACGCCGACGGTGGAAGACCCCATCACGTTCGCCGTCACCCTCCGCAACTCCGCCGGCAGTCGGTCGGCAGTCGCCGTGGACCGCGTGGAGGTACGTGACGTGACCGGCGACCGCGAGCGCACCGTCGCGACGGCGACCGATCTCGGCACGCTCTCGCCCGCAGACCGCCTGACGGTGCCGGTGACGGGGCAGTTCGACGTGGCCGGCGAACGCGAGCTGGTCGTCGTCGTCTCCGGCACCGACAGCAAGGGCAATCGGACACGTGTGCGCCGGCCGGTGTCGCTGGTCGTCGAGCGCGCTCCCCCGCGACTCGACGTGGACGTCGGCGCCGCCGTGCGCGGGACGCCCGCGACGGTCAGCGTCGCGGTGTCGAACCCGACGAACGTCGAGCTCCGGGACGTCGTCCTGTCGGTCGGTGGCGACGACGTGGCGCCGGTCGGGGGCCGCCGAACCGTGCCCGACCTCGCGCCCGGCGAGCGAGTCACCGTCGATCTCTCGGTGCGACCGGCGGCGGTCGGCAACGGCACGGTGACAGTCACGGCCGCGTACACCTCCGGGTCGGGTGTTCGCGCGACCACGAGTCGGACGGTGTCGATCCGCGTCGTCCCCCCGGACCGCGACGTCGGCGTGCGAGTCGCGCCGGCCGGGGAGCGCCAGACCCGGGCGGGAGCTCTCGGCGGCGTCGGCAACGCCGTCAGCGGCGTCCTCGGCGGCCAGACGACGAACCAGGACGACGAGGACGACGCGGTCCGCCGGGTCGAGGTGACCGTGACGAACTTCGGCAACGTCCCCGCGACCGACGTGGTCCTCACCCCACGAACGGGCGACCGCGACCTCGCTCGACGGGCACTGCCACCCCTCGGGCCGGGAGCGTCCACGAGCGTGGTCGTGGACCTCTCGACCCTGCGGCGGCCAGACACCGTCGAGTTCGACGTCGGGTTCCGCGCTGCCGGCGAGTTCGACACGGTGACGACAGCGTTCGACTACCGCCCGCCGACGGGACGGGTACGACTGACCGGCGTCGCCCTGTCGCTCGACGACGGCGTCCTCAGCATCAGCGGCAACGCCGGCAATACGGGGACGGCACCGGTGGACGGCGTCGTCGTTGCCGTCGGTGACTCCGCGACGGTCACGCCCACCTATCCCCGGCGGAACTACTTCGTCGGCACCGTCGAGGGCAGCGAGTTCGCCCCGTTCGAGCTCACCGCCGAGGTGGACACGGAGAACGTCTCGACCGTGCCGGTGGTGGTCTCGTACTCCGTCGACGGCGTCACGGTCAACCGGACGGTCGAACTGACGTACGACGACAGCGTCGAGGACGAGGACGACGGCGACCGAACCCCGTGGCTCCTGTACGGCGGGGGTATCGCCGCCGTCCTCGTCGTCACCGTCGGCGCGGCCGCCGTCTGGCGCCGGAGGGGATGAGATGGCCGAGCGCGTGACCGACGCGGAGGCGGTGACGGACGACGGCCGAACGCCGGTACTCGAACTCCGGGACGTGGTCCGGGCGTACGACACGGGAGCGGGGGTCGTCCGCGCGCTGGAGGGCGTGGACCTGCGGGTGGACCGGGGCGAGTCGCTCGCCATCGTCGGGCCCTCCGGGTCGGGCAAGTCCACGATGCTCAACGTCCTCGGACTACTCGACAGTCCCACCAGCGGGTCGGTGCGACTCGACGGCGACGACGTGACCGACATCGGAGACCGCGACGCGACCGACCGCCGCCGGGAGTTCGTCGGGTTCGTCTTCCAGGACTTCTACCTGATACCGACACTGACGGCCCGGGAGAACGTCGCGATGCCGACGATGTTCCAGCGCACCGGGGCGGCAGACGGGCGTGCCGCGGAACTGCTCGGTCGTGTCGAGCTCGGCGACCGCCTCGAACACTACCCGAGCGAACTCTCCGGGGGACAGAAACAACGCGTCGCCATCGCGCGGTCGCTGGTGAACGAACCGCGGGTGGTCCTCGCCGACGAGCCGACGGGCAATCTCGACCGCGATACCGGCCGGCGCGTCCTCGAGGAGTTCGAGCGAGTGCGCGAGCGAGGCGTCAGCGTCGTCCTCGTGACCCACGATCCGCTGGTGACCGAGTACGCCGACCGGACCGTCCAACTGGTTGACGGCGAGATAGCCGCCAGCGACGCGGCGGGGACCGACGAGTGAGCGAGAGCCCCGGCGAGAGTCACGAGAGCGAGCGAAACGGCGAGAGGGGAGAGGAAAGCGGTACGCTCGCCCGGTCGTCCACGACACCGGCGGCGGGGAGTCTCTCCCGCCGGTTCCCGGCGTTCGCGCTGGCGCGGCGGAACCTCCGGCGGAACCGCCTGCGGTCTGCGCTTGCCGTCCTCGGAATCGTCATCGGCGTCCTCGCCATCGCGACGCTCGGTATCTTCGGCAACGTCATCTCGGTGTCGGCGGCACAAACACTGGGGGGTATCGGCGACCAAGTCATCGTCAGCCCGAACCAGGAGGCCGGGGTCGGGTCGCTGAACACCCGGGACATCCAGCAGATCGGGCGGGCGACGGGCGACCGTGGTCGGGTCGTTCCGCTGATCACCGGCGGCGCGTCGGTGACGAGCGGCGGCGAGCAGACGTTCGCACAGCTGTACGGCACCAGCACACCGGCCGCGCTGTTCGAGGCGGCGGCGGGGACACTCCCGGAGCGCCACCGTCAGGGCGCCATCGTCGGGCCGGAGGTGGCGACGGCGCTGTCGCTACGGGTCGGCTCGGTCGTCGAGATCGAGGGCAACGACTATCGCGTGATCGCCATCCTCGCGGAACCGGAGGGCTTCTCGCCGATCATGCCCGACACTGCCGTGATCCTGCCGCCCGGAGAGTTCCGGCAGGAGCAGTTCAGTCAGGTGGTGATCGAGGCAGAGTCGGGCGACGCCGCGAGTGCCATCGCCGGCGACGTCCGCGAGCGACTGAACGCCCGCGAGCGGCGGGTGTCGGTGTTCGCGCTCTCGACGGTCGTCGCAGAGATCGCCCGTTTCTTCGGCCTGCTGTCCGGCTTCTTGGTGGGAATCGGTGCCATCTCGCTGGTGGTCGCCGGAGTCTCCATCCTCAACATCATGCTGGTGACGACGATCGAGCGCCGCGGCGAGATCGGCGTGATGCGGGCCGTCGGCATCCATCGCGAGGACGTCCTGCGGCTGATGCTCGTAGAGGCCGCGCTCCTCGGTGTCGCGGGCGCCGTCGGCGGCACGGTACTGTCGGTCGTCGTCATCGCCGGACTGTGGCAGTTCACACCAATCGGACTGGACGTGATTCTCGTCCCGACGAACGGTCTGTACCTCCTGGGCGCGGCAGCGTTCGGCGTGGTCGTGAGTCTCGTCAGCGGGGCGTACCCGGCGTACAGGGCGGCCAGCCAGCGACCGGTCGAGGCCCTCCGCGGGTAGGGAAACAAAACGTATTTCCGCCGGACGGCGCAAACAAAGACGCCGTGGGCCGGTAGCTCAGTCAGGGAGAGCGACGGACTCTTAATCCGTCGGTCGGGGGTTCAAATCCCTCCCGGCCCGTGCAGGGAACCGCCGAGCGACAGCGAGGTGGTGACCGAACCGGCCCGGAAGGATTTGAACCAGAGAGTGTAGCAGAGCAGAACGACCGTGGTTCAAATCCCTCCCGGCCCGTGCAGGGAACCGCCGAGCGACAGCGAGGTGGTGACCGAACCGGCCCGACCCGGAGCAATTCGACGGAGAAATCGACGACCGCGGCAGGCCGTTCGCGTGGTTCGAGTCGCTTCCAGCAGAGGGCCCTCGGCGAGGTGTGACGGTGCGCCGGTCCCGCGTCGCCGGCAGTTTCGGGCCTTCGACGGCAGGCACAGGTCGAGCGAAGCACACGGTCGTCGGCCCGCCGGTGTCGGTTCGGTCAGAACCCGAGGTAGACGAAGACCACGAGGTAGGAGACGATGCCGAAGAGAGCGATGGACCCGAACGTGATGGCGATGAGGAGCTTCATCTGTCGAGGAGTCAACTCCTCGTTGTTTATGAAATTATCAATATTTCTTAATGTTTCTCTCGGGTTCACCAACAACTTACGCCGTGAGTGCAAATAAGGCTATGCTAGACGTCCGTTCGAACGGACCCGTCTCGGGATCGGACCGGGACCGGCCCGCGAGTGTCGTCGAATGTGCGGTCGCGTTCGCCGGCGGTCCGCGCTCGGCGGGGCCGTGGCCGGGGTCGCTCGCGCCGTCAGAGCGGCCGTCATCGTCGCAGTCGCTCGCCGCAGTGTGGACAGAAGGTCGGGGCTTCGGGATCGTCTGCGGTCGCCTCGGCGTCCTCCGGAGGTTCGTTGTCCGCGTCGTCGTCGGGAGAGTCCGTCTCGGTCGCCGTCTCGCCCGGGGCCGCGGCTTCGATGAACCCGCTGGCGAGGATACTGGCCGGGAGTGCCACGAGACCGACGCCGATGATGGCGATGGTGGCCCCGAGGACGCGGCCCGCCGTCGTCACCGGCGTGACGTCGCCGTACCCGACCGTCGTCAGCGTGATGACGCTCCACCAGAGCGACGCAGGGATGCTGGAGAACGTCTCGGGCTGGGCACCGCGCTCGGCGAAGTAGATGAGCGTCGAGGCGACCGTCAGGAGGACGCCGGTGGCGAACAGCGACACGGCGAGGTCGGAACTCTTCTCGCGGACGACCACGCCGAACGTCCGCATCGACTCGGAGTAGCGAGCGATCTTGAACAGCCGGAAGAAGCGAAACAGCCTGAGCGTCCGCAGGACGCGGAGGTCCACGACCGCCGTCAGGAAGAACGGCAGGATGGCGAGCAGGTCAACGAGGATGTACGGACTGGCCGCGAACCGGAGTCGGCCGACGACCGGACTCGCGTACTTGGGGTCCTCGACGCAGGCCCAGATGCGACAGAGGTACTCGACGGAGAAGACGGCCACCGAGGCGACCTCGAACACCCGGAACGCCGAGCGGTACGCGGCGAACAGTGGATCGACGGTGGCCAAGATGACGGCGACGACGTTCGCCAGGATGAGTCCCATGATCGACAGGTCGATCGTCCGGCTCAACGACCCCTCTGCGCCGGGTTCGAGCAACCTGAAGACCCGCGCTCTCGTGGCCCGGTACATGGGGACACCTCGACGGCCGGTCGAATAAGCCCCTCGCCGTCGGAGACCGCCCGGGCCGCCCGACGACAAGAGTCATACCGGACGGTCGGGTTCGGACCGTATGCCCACACTCCAGGCCGTCAACACGGTCCTGCTCAGGAACGCAATCGTCCTCGCGGGGATGGTCGCCGTCACCATCTACTTCCTCCTCGTCTTCCGCTGGTCGCTGGTGGTGCTGTTCGTCCTCGGGGTGCTCGCCGGTCTGTTCTTCCTCCAGCAGTTCGCCTTCTCCGCGTACGTCCTCCCGACGCTCCGGGAGACGCTGTCGGAGACGGCCCTCGAGACGGTGATCCAGGTCCAGACCGCCTTCGAGATAGGGTTCGCCGTGAAGGTGGTGATAGTCGCCGTCGAACTCGGCATCGAACAGGTGTTCACCGGCGACGAGCCACTGCGGACCCTGTCCGACGGGCTACTCAGTTTCGTCAGCGTCCTCGTCATCCTCGGCATCCTCGTCGCGTTGCCGTCGCTGTTTCCCGTGTCGAGCGTCGTCCTCTCGGTGCTGTCTGCGATACTGGCCCTCCGTATCGTCCAGACCGGAGTTGACTTCGCCGTCGCCCTCGCGAGCGGGCCGGCGGAATCGAACTCTCCGACCGGGACCGAGCCCTCGACGTAGTGCGTCGGCCCGACGGCGCTCGGACGGCCGTAGGCCGCGCCGGTCGTGCCGGTCTGAAGTCGGGGACGAGCCCCTGCAGTGCGGTGGGTGGCGTCGTCGTTCGCCGGAGGCGCGAAACCGTCGAGCGGTGGTCGGTGACGACGGGACCGCCCCGGACCGAAACGGAGCAAGCCGAGACGGGAAAAATCATAAATTGAACCGGCGTCAACGTTCGGACATGTTGGGGAGAGCGGTATTCGGTGGTATCCTCATCCTCGTCGGCCTCGCGGGCGCCGTCCGGCCGTACGAGGTGGCCCGACTGGGAGAGATGCTCGACGCGATCGGCCGCCGGTCGTCCGGGCCGGTCGAACCCGCCGGCTGGAACGTCACGCTGACTCGCGTGATCGGTATCGGCGCGGTACTCGCCGGCGTCTGGTTCGTCGTCGTCGGACTGGGGACGATGTAGCGCGGCCGGCCGTCGAGTCGAAACGGATTCCCGGCACCGGTCCGTCGGCAGTATCGTGTCTCCGCCGTTCTCGGTTCGCTCGCGGCGCGCGACCGACGCCATCCTCGCCGACCTCCGGGCGGAGTACGGCTCCTTTCGGCTCCAGACGGAGACGGTCGAGAACGACCCCGAGTTCTTCGAGGACGGGCGGGCGTCGTTCGAGCGAGGGTGGCGGGGTGGCGCCGGAGTCCGTGCGACCGACGAGTCGGGCCGAGTGCTCTGTATCCGGGACGCACGCGACCCGGAGCGGTGGGGGCTTCCCGCCGGTGGTCACGAGCCGGGCGAGGACGTTCGGGAGACCGCACGCCGGGAGACGCGTGAGGAGACCGGCATCGCGGTCGAGTTGACCGGCGTCTGGGCGGCGAAACGTCGGCGGTACGTCCGTCGCGACCGGCCCGAGTCGCGGGGGTACATGCTCGCCGTCTTCTTCGAGGCGCGACCGACGGGCGACCGTCCCGACCCGAACCCGGACCCGGCCGACTGGGAGGCCGGGGAGGAGATCCTCGAGGCGCGGTGGATAGACCCCGCGGCGGCGACCCGTCGGATGATACCGCTGGCGAGAGACCGGACGGCGGACGTACCCTGAGAGTCGCCGACGGCGGTCACTCCCGACGTGCGGCGTCGGTGACGGCGAGTTTTTTCAGGCGGCGGCCGAACCGCCGCGAGTGAGCCGACCGCTCCTGTACGGCGCTTACGGGTACACCGGCGAACTGGTCGCCCGCGAGGCGGTGGCCGCCGACCTTGACCCGATCCTCGCCGGGCGTCGCGAGGCACCGCTCCGGGAACTGGCCGCCGACCTCGGTGCCGACTACCGCGTGGCGGCGCTTCCGGACCTCGAGGACTGCCTCGACGCGACCGACGCCGGTGTCCTCCTGCACTGTGCGGGGCCGTTCGCGGACACCTACCGCCCGGCGGTGGAGGCCTGTCTCGCGACGGGGACGCACTACCTCGACATCACGGGCGAGGTCCCGGTGTTCGAGGCGCTCCGTGCCGAGGACGACCGCGCCCGCGAGAGGGGCGTACTGCTGTTGCCGGGGGCGGGGTTCGACGTGGTGCCCTCGGACTGTCTCGCGGCCCGACTCCACGAGGCGCTGCCGGAGGCGAAGTCGCTGACGCTCGCACTCGCCGGTCTCGGCGAGGTGTCGCCCGGCACCGCGCGGACGGCGACACGCGTCCTCGCCGAGGGAGTGCTGGTCCGAGAGGGCGGCACGCTGCGACGCGTCGGCTTCGGCGAGCGGACGCGAGAGATCGACACGGGTACTGGGTACGGCCGCCAGCAGATGGCGGCGATACCGTGGGCCGACGTGGCGACCGCGTACCACACGACCGGCATCCCGAGCGTGGCGGTGTACGCGCCGTCGATGGCGGGACTGTCGCCGTCGGCCCAGCGCCTCCTCGGACTGCTCCGGCCGGCACTGTCGGTCGGGCCGGTGCGGCGCGGCGTGGAAGCACTCGCGGACCGACTTGCGGAGGGACCGGACGCCGCGGAGCGAGCGAGCGGCGACGCCTTCTTTTGGGGCGAGGTCCGGGCCGGCGGTCGCCGCGTCACGGGCAGAGTCCACACCACCGAGACGTACCGCTTCACCGCGGCGGCGATGGTCGAGGTAGCGCGGCGCGTCCTCGACGGCGACGCGCCGGTGGGGTACCAGACGCCGGCGAGTGCCTACGGGTGGGACCTGGTGACGGCGGTCGAGGGCTGTCGGTTCGAGGCGGTCGGCGAGGTCGAGCCGTCGTAGGCGGGTCCCCCTCCGGTCCGGGTCGGAACGGGGTTCGTCGCGGCGGGCCCTCGGGTCAGGTCGCCGCACCTATGTCGCTTCACGACCCGCAGGAGAACATGCCGACCAGAGCGCGTCTCGAGCGAGCGAAGGCGGTGCTGACGGCGCTGTACGTCGAGGCACGCACGGAGAACCTGACGTTCATGGCGGGGAGCATCGCGTACCACGCGTTCGTCTCGCTGTTGCCGCTACTCGTCCTCCTCGTGGTGGTGCTCAGGGGGGTCGGCGGCGCGTCGCTGTCGGACGTCATTCTCGACGTCGTCGCGGGCGCGTTCACCGAGGGGGGTCGGCGGCTGATCCTCCAGACGGTCGAGAGCGGTGACACGACCTCCGGTGTCGGGCTCCTCGGACTGGCCGTCCTCGCGTGGGCGACGCTGCGCATCTTCCGTGGGATCGACCAGGCGTTCTCGGACATCTACGAGACGGAGGGAGCGAACAGCCTGCCGGACCAGATAGCGGACGGACTGCTCGTGTTCGGGGCCGTCGTGGCCGCGGTCGTCGGCGTCGGTCTCGTCCGGACGACGTTCACCCTCGGTGACGGCGTCGTCGGGTCGGTGCTCGGGACGCTGTTCGTCCTCGTGGCGCTCTCGGTCGCCCTGTTTCCGATGTACCTGATCTTCCCCGACGCGGACCTCCGGCCGGTCGAGGCGCTGCCGGGGACGGTCGCCGCCGCGGTCGGCTTCGCCGTCCTGGAGGCGCTGTTCCGGATCTACACCGACCTCTCGACGACCGGCGAGGCCTACGGCGTCGTCGGTGCCATCGTCGTCCTGGTCACGTGGCTCTACTTCAACGGACTCGTCCTCCTGCTGGGAGCGGTGGTGAACGCGGTGCTGACGAACAAGACCGCCGACGTGGTGATCGAGCCGGTGATCGGCGACCACCGCGTCGGTCTCGGACCGGCCGACGCCGCCGGCGAGGGACGGACCGCGACGGCCGTCGAGGTGGACGCCGAGTTCGACCTCGGTCTCGACCGCGACGGCGACGGACCGATGCCGGGCGTCGATGTCGCCGGCGACGTGGACCTCACCGGTCTCGACCGGCCGGGGACCGTCGCCCGACGACTCCGGTCGGTCGCCGGGCAGGTCGAGGCGGCGTCGTCGATGACCGTCGTCGTCGCGGGCGAGCGGACGGAGTTACCGTCGCCGGCCGTCGTCCGAATGACCGACGACCCGGAAGACGGCGTCGAGTTGCGACTGCAGTGGTGACCGGCCGGCGAGGGCGGGCGCCGACCACGACGGACCGACCGGGGAGCGGCGGTCGAAAAGGGATTAGTGAGATCGGACCGATCCGTCGCGCATGTCCGACTTCCAGACGTACACCTGTACCGAGTGTGGCGAGACGTTCGCGGCCGTGGCGGGGTCGAACGCGGCCGAACGGGAACTGTGCAGTCCTCGCTGCGAGCGCCTCGCGACAGAGGGGGTCGCGGCCGACGACTGACCGTCGCCGCGCGGTCCCGCCGGAGCGCGTGACGGCCACCGCAGGGGATCACCAGTCGAGAGTCCACGGAGCGTGACGCCGTGGCGGTGGGCCGCGAGGGCAGTCAGTCGGCGTCGTCGGGGCGGTAGTTCGGCGCCTCGTCGGT
>CAZEIO010000014.1:0-20918 GCA_964512525.1 uncultured Halobacteriales archaeon | reverse complement strand
GACGTGGACGTGGTCGAACTGCACGACATGTTCACCATCCTCGAGATCCTCCAGAGCGAGGACCTCGGCTTCTTCGAGAAGGGTCGAGGCTGGAGGGCCGTCAACGAGGGTCGTACGGACCGGGACGGCGACCTGCCGGTGAACACCTCCGGCGGTCTCAAGTCGAAGGGCCATCCCCTCGGTGCCACCGGCGTCGCACAGGTGTACGAGATACACGAACAGGTGACCGGCGACGCCGGGCCGCGACAGGTCCCGGCCGACGTTGGCCTCGCCTGCAACGTCGGCGGCTTCGGCAACTGCGTCACCACCACCATCCTGGAGGCGGCCTGAGATGAACGACGACACGCCAGACACGGCCACGGCGACCGACGACGACGGAGGGGCCGACTTCGTCGCCGGCGAGTGCCCACAGGGCCACCTGACCTACCCACGCCACACCCGCTGTCCGGAGTGTGGCCACCGACAGACCGACACGGTCGAACTCGCGGAGCGCACGGCCGAGGTGGTGACGTGGACGACGGCCCACGCGACACCCCCCGGCGTCCGAAGTCCGAACCGACTCGCGATAGTCGAGTTCGAGGTTGGAGACCGGACCGTCAGGGCCTTGGGCGGCACGACGGACGCGGTGCGCACCGGTGACCGCGTGCGGCCGGTGTACGTCGAGGAGTTGAGAGACCCGGACGCCGGGATCCGCGACCCCGAATCACAGTCGTGGGACGGCTACCGCTTCGAGCCGGTGTAGGTCGTGGCGTCCGTCGGTTCAAGTGAGATAGCGGAGCCACGTCCTCGCGTGACCTGAGCAGGGCGCGAGACCGGTCGAGGCCGGAGCGCGACGGCACCGTCTCGCGATACGTCGCCCGCCGTCGCCTGCTCGCCAGCCGTTCAGTCGTCCGTGTCCTCGTCGTCGTCCCCCTCGTCGCGGTACTGGTCACGGAGGGACTCCAGTTCGGCGTCAACGTCGATGCGAGCGTCCTCGTCGTCGCTCGCGTCGCGGTCGTCTCCACCAGCCCTCGCGTCGCCGTTCGTCCGTTCCCGTCCGTCGCGTTGTCGTCCGCGTGACCGGCTCTCGCCTCGGTCGGCCGCCTCGCGTCGCCGACGACTCCGGTCGCGTCGCCGCTCGGCGTCGTCCACCCGGTCCTCAATCTCGGCCTGCAGGTCCCGGACCTCCGCGAGCAACTCTCGGCCGGCCGCGTCCTCCGGAACGGTGTCACCCTCGATGGCCGCCCGGAGGTCGCGTAGGCCGTCTCCCACTCGCTCGAGGAGGTCCTGTCCGACATCGACTGCCTCCTCGCCGGCCGCTCGCGTGCGGTCGCGAGCCTCGCGGCCCCCCTCGGCAGTGCGGATGGCCCGGCGGAACTGCTTGAGGAGCGTGACGTTCGCCTCGAGGATCGTGATCGCGGCAGGAATGGCGAACTCGTCCGCGAACCGGAGCAGTTCCCGTCCGCTGGGAGGGCGGGGCAGTCCGAACAGCCCACGGCGGTCGCGTCGCTCTCGCTCTTGTCTTCGCTCGAGTTCGCGCTGGACCTCCTGCAGGGTGGTGGTCAGGTCCTCGACGACCGCCCGGAGTTCGGCGTCGTCAGGCGAGTCGTCGCGGTCGCCACCGCCCGCTCCGCCGGTCGGTCTCGTGTCGCTCATGGCCTCTCTTCGGTATCCGGGATTAAAAGAGACGGCCCCGAACCGGGGTGTGCGCCCTCACTTCCCGGTCGCGGTATCGACGCGGCGGCGCAGTCGCTCGAAGTGCTCGCGGCGCTCCTCGTCGTCGGCACGGTCGATCAGTTCGAGTGCCGTGTCGCACTGGTCGCGTGCCAGATCGTACGCCTCCGTCTCGATGGCCGTTTCCACCAGCGCGGACAACGCCGGGAGTGCGTCACGGACGGCGCCGAGGCGAACGAACGTCTCGGCAGCCATCTGGAAACGCTCGCGAGCCCGTTCCGGGTGGTCGGCACGCGCGAGTTCGCCGAGTCGGTCCGCGGCGTGGGCGGCGCCGTACTCGTTGCCCGCGGTCCGGAAGGCGTCGTGCGCCGCTTCGAACCGCTCGCGTGCGGTTGCCACGTTGCCCTCGTCCACCGCGAGGCTGCCGAGGTTGTGGAGACACGTCGCCTCGCCGTCCCAGTCTCCCGCCCTACGGAAGAGGTCGAGACCACGTTCGAAGTGGTCGCGCGCCATGTCGTCGTCGCCGCGTTCGACCGCGAGCTCGCCGAAACTCACGGCCACGGCGCCGGCAGTCGCGTGTGCGCCGACCCGCTGTGCCGCCGTCAGCGCGGTCGTGAACCGATCGTCAGGTGACTCCGCGACGTCGGCATCGCTCTCGCGGCCGATCGTCCCGAGTTCGTGAGCGACGCTCGCCACGCCGCGGTCGTCGCCGAGACGCTCGTACAGCGAGAGAGCATCGCGGTACTGCTCGACCGCCTCCTCAGGACTGCCGCGTCTGCCTGCTGTCTTCGCAAGCGCACGGAGACTGCGTGCGAGCCCCCACGGGTCGTCCGCCGCCTCGAAGTCCGTTCGCGACCGACCGAGGTAACCCTCGGCCTCGGCGATGCGGCCGCCGTCGAGTGCGGCCTCGCCGATGGCGACCGTACAGAGCGCGGCGGCGCGGTCCAGCGACACCGTCGGGCCGCGGAACTGTTCGTTCGCACCGTCGTACTGCGCGAGTGCGGCGTCGTCTTCGCCCAGTTCGCGGTAAACGCTCGCGACGTTCGTCCGACAGACCGCGACGGCGGTCAACTCGCCTGCGTCCTCAAACGACTCGACGGCGGTGGCGTAGTGCTCGTGCGCCGCGGCGATGTCGCCGTCGAGTCTGGCCACTTCGCCACGGAGCGAACGCATCCACGCCTGCCTCGGCGAGAGGGCTGCACCGTCGGCCGCCGGTCCCGACCGTATCGGTTCGACGTCCTCGACATCGCCCTCTGGCACCGGACGACCGGCGTCCACGTCGTCGCGGGCACGGAGACGGTCGGCGAACGACTCCCGGGCACCGGCGAGCGTCGTCTCGAGGGCGTCGCGAACGGCCACGTCGAGGACGGCCTCGAGTGTCGCGACGACCGCCTCCGAGCCGAGGGCACCGTGGAGCGCGACCACCTGTGCCGGGCCGTCTGCCCAGTTCGCACCGCCGAGTCTCGCTGTCAGTGTCTCGAACGGATCGCCCGCGACGTCGCCGGAGAGCACCGAGACGAGACTCCCGTCGAGGGCCGACGACACGGCGTCTCGTGTGCCCGCCACGTCGTCGGCGTCCTCCGCGAGTGCCGACACCGCAGAGCGTGTTACACCAGATTCACCGGCGAGTTCGAAGACACCGTCGAGGACCTCCGCGAACGCGTCTGAACGGCAGTCGGCGAGAGCCGGACGGCTGGCGAGGCCGGCACTCGCCGCCAGCAGCGTCACGCCGGTCGCCCTCCGACCGGGATTCTCCGCCGTGACGACGTCTGCCACCGCCTCGCGACCCGCTTCAGCGTCCGGGAGACCCCGCGCGACTGCGGCGGCGACGACCCGGTCGTCCGGAGCGGGCCGGTCGGGCGTCGGGAGCAGTTCCATGCCCGGCCTGTGGTCGCGATCCTCAAAAGCGGGTCGTGTCGGACCGATCCGAACCGCGGCCCTGATGCCGCGGGAAGACCTCCGACGGACATGGTCGTCCACGAACTGCTGACCGGGACCTTCGGTCCCTTCCTCATCCCGGTGGTGCTGTTCGTCTTCGGTGGCGTGGTGTACGTCGTCCTCTGGTGGCTGGGCCACGCCGGCGTCACGGACCGCCCCGACGAGGGCGACGGGTCACAACGCTGATTGTCTCCCCCGACGACGGGGACGGCTATGGACGACGGCGAGACCGACTCCACGGCTCCGGCCCGGACCGACGGCGGCGAAACACCGGCGATGACACGCTTTCCCGTCCCCGACGTCGATGAGCTCCCCGACGATCTCCGAGAGCGCATCGACAGCGAGGCAGCGGACGCCGGCTTCGTCCCCAACGTGTTCCTCGCGTACGCCTACCGTCCGTCGCACTTCAGGGCCTTCTTCGACTACTACGACGCCGTCCTCGAGAGCGCCGTCATCAGTCGCGTGGAGATAGAGATGATAATCGTCACCGTTAGCGGCGTCAACGACTGCTACTACTGCAACGTCGCCCACGGTGCGCTGGTGCGGCTGTACGGCGACGACCCGTTGCTGGCCGACCAGCTCGTCGCCAACCACCGCCACGCGGACCTGAGCGAGCGCGAGCGGGCGATGCTCGACTTCGCGGTCACCCTCACCGAGGACCAGGCCCGCATCGACGACGCCGCCGTCGAGGCACTGCTGGAGGCCGGACTCAGCCGCGAGGAGGTGTGGGACGTCGGCGCGGTGACGGCACTGTTCAACCTCTCCAACCGGATGGCCCAGCTCGCGGACATGCGGCCCAACCCGGAGTTCCACACGATGGGTCGGTGAGGCCGTCGGCCGGATCGAACCGTCAGTCGGATTAGCCTCGCTACCCACCCCGTGGACGTGTCACTCCTCGCGCTCTCGTGGCGACGCGTCGGCTTCGCCCACTGGGACCTCTCCCCCGGCACGGTCGCCGAGCGACTGCCGCCCGGTCTCACCGTGGACACCTTCGACGGTCGCGCGTGGGTCGGCGTCGTGGCACTCGAGATAACCGGCGCCGGCGTCGGACTGTCGGGGGGCGACGGCTTCGCGGAACTGAACCTGCGGACGTACGTCACCCACGACGGCGACCCCGGAGTGTACTTCTTCAGTCTCGACGCCGCAGACTCCCTCGCCGTCGACGTCGCCCGGTCGGCGTACGGACTCCCGTACTACCGCGCCGAGGCGCGAGTCCGGCCACGAGGTGGCGGCATCCGCTTCGACCACCGTCGCTCCCACCCTGGCGCCGCCCCAGCACGGTTCGCGGCCACCTACGGTCCCGACGGCGAGCGGTCGTCCACCGACCCGGGATCTCTCGAGGCGTTCCTGGTCGAGCGCTACCGGTACTACCTGCACCGCGGCGGTCGTCTCTGGGTCGGAAACATCGACCACGAACCGTGGCGCCCTGCGCCGGCGACGGCGACGGTGGAGTCGAACACGCTCTCCGCCGCCGCCGGACTCCCCGACCTCTGGGGTGACCCGCACCTCCTGTACGCGGCACCAGACGGGATGTCGGTGCGTGCCGGTTCCGTGCGACCGGTCTGAGTCTCGCGCCTCGCCGCGCCACTCACAGCGGAAGCCACCCGGAGGAGACGTCCCGGTTCTGGAGGGACCACCGCTGTTCGGTGCCGCTCTCAGCCGTCCGGAGTTCCACGACGGCGTCGAACAGCGTCTCGAGGAGGCTGACTGACTCGTCCTCGCGGGCGAGCGAGAGGTGACAGTGGACGACGCCGTCTGCCGCCCGGACGCGACTGGTGACGAGGTGGAGTGCGCGGAACACGTCGTCGGGGTCGTCGCTCGCGAACAGACCGGTGACGGGGTCGAGACAGACCCGTGGTGACGCCGAACCGGAGTCCTCGACCGCGGCGACCGTCGCCGCGGCCAGCGCCCCCGCGCCGCCGTCGAACACTCGCTCCGTGACTCGACTGTGTCCGACCGCGGGGTGTGTACTCTCCGACGCCGGCCTGACGAGTGTCCCGTCGGCCGCCTCGTCGAGGAGGTCAAGACAGACGGACCGGGGTCCGGCGACGGCGAGGACGACCCCATCTCCGTCCGCGACGAGTCGGCGGGAGAACGCCGTCCGCGCCGCCGACTGGGGGCGCCCGACGACGAGGATGGACGCGCCCGCCGACGCGAGTTCGTCCACCCCACTGGCGACGGCGGCGTCGGCCGCCGGGTGTCCCGGGTCCATACCGCGAGGCGTCGGCGACGACGAGAATAAGGATTGCGACGGCGACCGCCTCAGAGTTCGGTGTGCGTGTCGGGGTCGGGAACCTCCCAGAGGACGGGTGGGAGGAAGGCACCGAGGTTCTCGAGGACGCGCCGTTCGCTCACGTCGAGTCCGTCGCAGTGCTCGGTGGCCTCCTCGCGGACGTCAACGCGGAGTGGCGCGTCCACCCCCTCGCGTCGGACCGACAGTGGGAACACGGAACACCGGGCCGGCTTCCAGTCGCCCTCGGCGTGGAGCGAACAGCGCCCCTCGCCGTCGAGAAAGTGACAGGCGGCCCCGTCGGCCGCCGTGTGGTCGTGGTCCTTCGACTCGCGGCGCGTGAACCGTTCGCCACGGGCCGTGGTGGTCGATTCGCCGAGGTCGGCACGTTCGGCGAGTTCGTGCAGGTCCGGGCCGTACAGCAGGACGCCGTGGTGACAGCACCAGGTACAACCGTCCACACACTCGAACGTCAGCGACGGGTCGAACTCGACGACTGCCTCCCGGCCGGGGTACACCTCGACGCTGACCGGCGGGTCGGCCTCCGGCGGTACTGCCGCCGGCGACGGGAGGTCACCGCCGGCCGGGTCCTCGGTACTCATACGACCACCTGTGACGGCCAGCCACCTGCCTCTGTCGGTCCACGGGGCGAGTCAGGCGGAGCCGTCCGCGCTTCCGTCGGTCGTCGTCTGGTCGTGGGTGTGGTGGTAGAACCGGACTCGCGGGCCCGTCACGGGTTCCAGACAGACGCGCCGGTAGCGATCGTTCTCCCGGAGGTTGACCATGAGTCCGTCGCGGTGGGCCGACACCGATTCGTACGCCGTCTCGCAGACCGGACACCGCTGCGGGCGGTCCTCGGGGTCCGGGACGTCCATACCGACTGGATGTGGCGCGGCCGGCTTAGTTGTACTCCCGCCAGCGGTACCCGCACTCTTTGCACTTGAAGAATCGCGTCGGTGGTTCGTCGGCGGAGGCAGTCTGCTTGATCGTGTACCACGCCTCGCCGTGACCACACTCGTCGCAGCGAACGTCCGTCGCCGTCGGCTTGCCCTCGAAGTTCGCGTCCGCGTCCGACTCGATGACCTCACTCTGGGTCTGTTCGGCGGTGCTGACGAACTCGGCGGCACGCGCATCGTCCCGTGCCGTCGTCGCGCCACAGGACTCACACACCATCGCGCCCTCGGCGGGCGTCATCATCGACCCGCAGTCGTTACAGAATTGCATAGGAATCGCCTGTGTGTCGTAGCCGGGCGACGCACTTGAACGGTTCCGATCCGCCGGCGAAGGTCGAGGGCCGGTCGCGCCCGTCACACCCGTGATCGACCGGCGTCGCGGCAGGCATTCCCGTATGTAATACGACATTCGATGGTCTCTGTCCTCGCGCTCCCGCCGTGGCACTCATAGATACGCTGGTCGTCCTTGGCGTGAGCCCGCTCGTCGGCGCCCTTGGAATATACGCCGGCGCGCGGCTGGTCACCGGAGACGACGACTACTCGCACGCGATACTCACGGCCATCATCGGCGCGGTCGTCTGGGCAGTGGCGCCAACCGTGCTGCTATCGACACGTCCAGGACGTCACTCTTCTGCCCTTGGATGGTGAGAGGCTCACACGACGCCCCGGTAATTTTGTCCTAGCTCTCCTTTCCACGAAACGAGTCAGGGTGACGCAGACCACCTGTACACCACGACTGCGCTCTCTTTGCGGGCGGCACTTCGTCGGTAGAACGTGACGGCAATCGCAGGTCGAAGACACGGTACCGGGAACACGTGCGCCGGCACCCGGATACGAGTGTCAGGGAGACATGGACGAGTCCCCGAGGACGGTCGTTTCCGTGCGTGCTTCGACAGACCCCGTTGACCTCGGCTCCGGGCGGAAGGATACCTGCTACTCCGAATCCCGTGCGGGTCGGGACCCCGCCGACCAAAAAGTAGTTAATTCCTGATTGTTGAGGTTTAACATGGAACGCAGGACGCGCCGGCAGTTCCTCGCCGGGACGGGGGCTGTCGGGCTCGCAGGGCTGGCCGGCTGTAACACCTTCGCGGGTGACGGTGGGGCGGCCACGACCGGAACGGACGCGGACGAGCCCACGCCCACGACTGAAATCGATCCTGGGAGCTACCCCGAGACGGGCGACATCGCGCTCGACCCGGTGGCCGACGGACTGGTGTCGCCGGTGGCCGTCGTGGCCGAACCGAACGCCGACCGCCAGTACGTCCTCGACCAGGTCGGGGTGGCGTACCGACTGACGGACGACGGTATCGCCGACGAACCGTTTCTCGACCTGCGGGACCGGGTGGAGGTCAGCCCGGAGCGGGGCCTCCTCGGATTGGACTTCCACCCCGACTATCCCGACGACCGCCGCTTTTTTGCGCGGTACAGCGCCCCGCGCCGCCAGAACACTCCGAGTGACTACAGTCACACCGAGGTGCTCGCCGAGTTCACCGTCACGGCCGACGGGCCGAGACGCCGGCCCGCGAGCGAGCGGACGCTGATCGAGTTTCCGTCGCCGACGATCTACCACCAAGCGGGGACGATCACCTTCGGCCCGGACGGCTACCTCTACGTGACGATGGGCGAGGGGACGATGGGCGAGTTCGCACAGGACGTCCAGTCGAACCTCCTCGGCGGCATCCACCGCATCGACGTCGATGCAGAGGGGGACGACCGCCCGTACGGCATCCCGTCCGACAATCCGCTAGTCGGCCGCGAGGGCCGTTCGGAGTTCTACGCCTGGGGGTTCCGTAACCCCTGGCGAATGTCGTTCAACGACGGTGACCTCATCGTCGGCGACGTCGGGTCGCGGTTCTACGAGGAAGTCAACGTCGTCCAGAACGGCGGCAACTACGGCTGGCCCTACCGTGAGGGACCCTACTGCACCGGATGGGAGGGCGCCGCCGAGAGCGGCGAACACTGCGGCGTGGACCTCTCGACGGTGCCGGGGGACGACTTCGAGCCGGCCGCCACCGGGTTCGACTACGGCGACGAGGAGAAGCCGGTCGGCACCGCCGTCATTGCCGGCTACGTGTACGACGGTCCTGGTCTCGCGGATCTGCAGGGCGAGTACCTGTTCGGCAACTACACCTCGGACCTGTCGAAGCCCCGCGGCGTCCTGTTCACCGCCGACCGGAGCGCCGAGCGACCGTGGCCCATCTCGAGAGTGACGGTCTCGAACGGTCCGAACGGAGACATCCACCGTATCGTCAACTCCATGGGTCGGGACTCCGCGGGACGAATCTACCTGTGTTGCGTCGCCGTTCCGGAACGACAGCGCTTCGACGCTACTGCCGGCGAGGTGTACCGCGTCGTTCCCCCGGGCGAGGCGTCGATGAACCTACCACCGACGTAGGGCATCCCGTCCCGGGGACTGTCGCCGGTCGCACTGGAGGCGATAGGTTGCTTGACGAGCGACGGCGGTCGCTCCGCGTCGTGGCACACATCGAGCGCCGGTGGCCACGTTCGCCCACCTGACGGTTCCCCGACCGGGCACAGAAACGTCCCGGTGACACGGGGACGGGCGGTCAACCTCGGGGCCGTCAGCGCCGCTCAGAACTCCTCGAGTTCCTCGTTCTCGGCGACGACGGGACAGTCCACGACCCGGAAGTGGTCCATGTCCACGGACTCGAGAATCTCGGTGCCCTCGTGCCGGCAGTGGACGTCCGGCGGGGACGAGAAGAACCGACAGGAGTGACAGTAGGCGTTCTTCGCGACGACCCGTTCGCCCGTCTCGACCGACGACCCGTCGCCCGCCGGGGTCGCGTCGTCGTCCGCGTCGATGTCCATCGCCTCGACCGCCTGCTCGGCCGTCTCCTCGTCGGCCACCTGTCGCCAGAGCGCCTCGCGGTCCACGTCGGGACTCGGTTCGCGCTCGAAGTGTTCGTCGCCGGTACCGCCGAAGTCGTCGTCCGACACCTCGTCGGCCAGGTCCGACAGGGGGACGCCCGGCGTCGGCCCACCGTCGTCCACCGGCGACTGCTCGTCGGTAGCCCGCTCGTCCCGCCCACCGGCGTCTGCCGGTTCGGGTCCGTGGTCGGTGTCCTCGCCGTTCGTGCCGTCCGCGTCGTCGTCCATCGCCTCGGTCTCGGGCGGGTCCGGCGGGGAGTCGTCGCGTCCGTCGTCGGTGTCCTCGGGGTCGCTCACGTCCCGTCCCCTCCGTCTTCGCCGTTTGTGGCGTCGCCGTCGCCGGAGAGTGCCGGCGGATCGACGGTAACGAGCGTCGGCGACCCGAAGAGGCCGCCGTCGTCCCGGACGTCCACGAGGCGGTGCTCGCAGTGGGGACACTCGGCGGTCGTCAGTAGCGCGACGTCCACGGGGTTGCCGCAGTTGTCACAGTCGCCCGTGCTCACGCCGGCGCGGTTCGCCCGCCGTCGCAGGCGGTCGAGGTCCGTCTCGGACGCCGTCTCGTCGGCCAGTGTCGTCTCGCGCAGGGAGACCACCGTCGAGGCGAGCGTGTCGGCCCGGTCGCCGAGGTCGTTCACGGCCTCGGTCACCTCGGTCAGGATGGCCTCGTAGTTCTCGAAGCCACCCTCGACCCGGTCTGCGAGTCGCTGGAGGTCCGCCTCGAGGGTCTCGACGCGTTCGACGAGGGCGTCGTCGGTCCCGCCGTCGGCCTCGCGTGCGACCTCCACCACCCGCTCGCGGACGTCCTCGACGAGTTCGACGTACTCCGCTCGCTGTGCCTCGAGACGCTCCGACAGTTCTGTCGCCGTCGGCGCGTCGCCCTCGGCCAGCGAGCGGTGAGCGACCGCCAGGTCGTGGAGAACGTCGGCCCGGTCGCGGTCGGGGTCGTCCGCGACCTGGGCGTCGAGGAAGCCGGCGACCTCATCTGAGAGGTTGACGGCCACGGTGTCGCCGTCGTCCGTCGCCCACGTCTTCGGGCGCTCCTCGTCGGGCGAGGATGCTCCCTCGCCCTCCGCCGACGGCTCCGGTTCCCCGTCCTGTTCGGACATCTAGAAGTACCCTACGCGGCCGGGGATTGAAGCAAGTTGCGGCCCTCAACGTATCTTTCGGACGTTGCTGATGTCGAATCCGGCGTCGTTGATGTCCGTCTCGAAGCGAACGATGTCGTCCTCCTCGAGTTGTGAGAGGACGCCGCGGAACTGCTGGACGAACATCGTCCGCGAGCGTTCGCTGCCGCCAGACTCCCAGTCGAACGAGAGCGTCCCGTCGGTCGCTTCCATCACGCGACCGAGTTGGGTGTCGGCCATCGTCTCTTGGTCAACGAGAAGCAACACCAGTCCGCCCCACTGGCGGGAGGCCTTCGCGAGTCCCTTGATGAGTAGCGTGATGTCGCGCCAGTCCATCTCCTCGCTGGCGGCCGAGACGAGGTCGGTGACCGAGTCGAACAACACGAGGCTGTCGTCGCCGTGTTCGGAGAGGTAGTCGCCGATGGCGTCGAGGATGTCACGGCGGTCGTGACGGTCACCGAGGGCGGCGATGTTGGTCGTCTGCGTGGAGTACCAGTCGGTCGGGACGCGACTCTTCTGGAAGTACTCCGGGGAGAAGTCCGCGAAGTCGATTGCCTCCGCGGCCGCCTCGACGAGTTCGTCGTTCATCACGTACCGCATCTCGTCCACGAGGTCGCTACTGCCGGCGGTGAAGGAGATGTAGTGGACCTCGCTGGGCATCATCGACTCGCTCTCGAGGTCGCCGTAGTAGAGGTCGAACAGGTCCTCGTCGGCCTGGGCGAGTGCGACCGTCGCCGCACTGGTGTACAGGAACTCCCGTCCGCCGGCCCCGAGTTCGCTGGAGAGCAGGACCGTACTCCCCCGGGGTGCACCGCCGTCTATCATCTCGTCGAGCCGGGAGATGCCGAAGGGTATCCGATCCATACCCACACTTGACGGGCACGCACTAGTGCGTTGTGGCGAGGTATTCCGCCTACGCCGACGGGTCGTCTTCCGACGGAACGAACAGCGAGGGGTCGTCGTGGGTGAGTTCGACGTAGTCGCCGGAGAGTCGGCGCAGGTAGGTCCGGAGTTCGCCCTCCTCACGGGCCGTCTCCAGCAGCGACACGGCCTGTCTGTCGTCGGCGGCGTAGTACGCCGGGTAGAGGACGACGCGACGGTCGCTCTCGTCGCGGACGGCGACGAGGAGGAACACGACACGGCCGACGGCAGAGCGGTACACCTCGTAGTCGTCGGCCCTAAAGCCGGCGTCGAACCACGCCGCGAGGTCGCGGTACTCGTCGTCGGGAACGAGGACGTCGATACCGACGCGGTCGCCGTACTCGCCGCCGAGAGCGGTTACGTCGCCCGGCCTGACCGCGAGCGTCTCCCACCCGTCCTCGCGGTACTCCTCGGCGGTCGCCGCGAGGTCGGCGAGGAGGTCGTCCCACGTCGCCTCGACGGCCGGCGGGTCGGTGTCGTCGCCTCGTGTCACGGTGGGAGGCTGGAGCACCACCGGTAAAACGTTGCCGTCCGAGCGTGCTGTCAGTTGCACGAGAGGGCGGGGTTACAACCTGACGCTTTCCGTGAAATTTTTAATGGTTGGGTTTCCGGGTGATAGATATGTCATCCGATGACAGCCGACTAGAACGGCGGGACTTCCTGAAGTACGCCGGCTCCGCCACGGCCGCAGCAGCTCTGGCGGGGTGTACCGGCGGCGGTGGTGGTGGCGGCGGCTTCGACGTCGGCGTCACCATGGGCCAGATGGACTCGGGACTCGACCCGCAGGACCACGCCGAGACGAACACCGACATCATCGTCTCGCAGGCCTACGAAGGACTGATGGGCCGCGACAAGCAGGGGTCCATCGTCGCGGCACTCGCGACGGAGTGGGAACGCGTCGAACCGGGCACCGTCGAGTTCACACTCCGGGAGGACGTCACCTTCCACAACGGCGACGACCTCACGCCCGAGGACGTCCGCTTTTCCATCCGGCGGATCGTGAACCCGGACGTCGGTATCCAGAGCCCTCAGGCGAACGACCTCGGCGCCGTCAGCGAGGTCACTACGGGCGACGGGTCGGTGACGGTCAACTTCGACGGTCTCAACCCCATCGCCTTCCAGCTGTTCGCCACGAACGGCCAGATAATGCAGCAGTCGTGGGTCGAGGAGAACGGCAACGACTTCATCAACCAGAACATGAACGGGACGGGACCGTTCCAGCTGTCGGAGTACGACTCCGGCAACGAGGTCGTCGTCGAGCGGTACGAGGACTACTGGGACGGCGCCGCCGACGCGGAGACGGTCACGCTGAACGCCTCCTCGGAGTCCTCGACGCGGGTCAACCGCCTGCTCGCCGAGGAGTCCGACATCGTCACGAACGTCCCGCCACAGGAGATTTCGCGGGTCAACGAGAACGACGTCGCCAGCATCCGGGACGTCCCGAGCACCCGGATCATCTTCCTGACGATGCGGTACGACGTCGAGCCGTTCTCGAACCAGCAGTTCCGGCAGGCGTTGAACTACGCCGTGGACGTCGAGAGTATCATCGAGAACGTCCTCAACGGCTTCGGTGAGATAACGGGCCAGCCGACGCTGTCACAGTTCACCGGCCACAACCCCGACGTGGACCCGTACCCCCACGACCCCGACCAGGCCGAGCAACTCGTCGAGGAGTCCGGCTTCGCCGGGGCCGAAATCACCCTGCAGACGCCCATCGGTCGCTACCTGAAAGACGTCAGCGTGGCCCAGGCGGCCGCCGAGCAGATGAACTCGCTGTCGAACCTCTCCTGTGAGGTCCAGCAGCGCGAGTTCAGCGCGCTCGTGGAAGACCTCACCACCGGCGCGATAGAGGACAAGCCGAACTTCACCCTGCTGGGCTGGGGCAACGGCGAGTTCGACGCGGCCCAGACCATCATCCCGCTGATGACCAGCGACGGGGCGCTGACGTTCTTCAAGAACGACGAGATCGACTCGATGCTCGAACAGGCGAACAACGAGGCCGACCCCGAGGCCCGCGAGCAAATCCTGCAGGAGGCAAACGCCCGCCTGAACGACCTCGCGCCGTGGGTGTTCCTGCACCAGCAGTTCAGCGTGTACGGCGTCGCGAGCGACCTCAACTGGGAGCCGCGGTCGGACGAACTCATCGACCCCTACACTGCGACCCAGAACTGATTAGCGTCGCCCCACCACCGTTACATAGACAGTACCTAAATGTCACTCGGCAGGTTCGTCGCGAAGCGAGTACTCCAAGGCCTCGGCGTGGTGTGGGGCGTCATCACGGTGGTGTTCGCGCTCCGGTTCATCACGCCAGGAAACGTCATCAGCGCGGTTGCCCCCCTTGACGCCAGTCAGGAGACCCGCGAGGCCATCGCCCGCGAACTGGGTCTCGACCAGCCGCTGTGGGTCCAGTACGCGAGGTACATGGGCGACCTCCTCCGGGGAGACATGGGCTTCTCGTACGTCAAGGGCCAAGATGTCGCGGCGCTGGTCTTCCTGAAGTTGCCGGCGACCATCGAACTCGCCGTGGCGGCGACGGTCGTCGCCATCGTCATCTCCATTCCACTGGGCGTGATCAGCGCCACCCGACGCAACCAGCCGACCGACTACTTCGCGACGCTGTTCTCGCTCGGCGGCATCTCGACGCCGAACTTCTGGCTCGGCATCATGATGATCCTCGTTCTGTCGGTGCAACTCGACCTCTTCAGGACGAGCGGTCGCGGCGTCGGCTTCCCGGGCGTGGTGGCGTCGCTGGTCGGGCCCGAACCCTTCTTCGGGACGCTGGTCACCTGGCTGACGTACATCACGCTCCCGGCCATCGCGCTGGGGACGTACTTCACGGCCCTGATCACCCGGCTGACCCGCTCGGGAATGCTCGACGAACTGGGCATGAGCTACGTTCGGGCCGCCCGCGCGAAGGGCCTGCCCGAGACGCTCGTCCGCTACAAGCACGCGCTCCGGAACACGCTGATTCCGGTCATCACGGTCCTCGGCCTACAGCTGGGGACGCTCATCGGCGGCGCCGTCATCACCGAGGCGGTGTTCTCGTGGCCCGGTCTCGGGACGCTCGTCATCCAGAGCATCAACCTGCGTGACTGGCCGGTCATCCAGGGCAGTCTCGTCGTCATCGGCACCAGTTTCGTCCTCGTGAACATCGTGGTGGACACGCTGTACGCCTATCTCGACCCACAGGTGGTGTACGACTGATGTCGGTGGTTTCCCCCCGCGTCCTCCGGAACCTGAAGAAGGAGTTCCGCCGCAGTGCGCTCGCGAAGGTGGGTCTCGTCCTCGTCGTCGGAATCCTCCTCGTGGCCGTGTTCGCCCCTTTCGTGGCGTTACACGACCCGACGGAACAGCACCTCGAGGAGAAGCAACTGCCGCCACTCGGCTTCTCGAAGACAGTGACGGAGACGTCCTCGAAGGTCGTGGACGGCGAGCGCCAGATCGTCACCGAGGAGAAGTACATCGAGGCGAGGGCGACGTACCCGCTCGGGACCGACGGTCTCGGCCGGGACATGTTCTCTCGCATCGTGTACGGCGCGCGGACCTCGCTGCTGGTGGGCATCCTCGGGACCATCCTCGCTGCGCTCATCGGCGTTCCCGTGGGGCTGATCGCGGGCTACAACAGCGGCCGGGTGGACGACGCGCTGATGCGCTTTGCCGACGTGAGTCTCTCGTTCCCCTCGCTGGTGTTGGCCATCGCACTCATCGGTCTCTGGGGGCGGGCAGCGGTGGCGATCCCCGACCCGTTCGTCGTCGCCGGCTTCGCACAGGAGATGCCACGGACGTTCACGTTGCCGGGGACCGTCATCCTCGTCGTGGGGTTGGTGAACTGGGTCTGGTTCGCGCGGGTCGCCCGCGGCGAGGCCCTGTCGATCCGCACGGAGGAGTACGTGAAGGCGGCCCGGGCCCTCGGCGAGAGCAACGGTCGAATCATCCTCAAGCACGTGTTCCCGAACGCCATCACACCCATCATCGTCCTCGGGACGGTCCAGATAGCCGCCATCATCCTGCTAGAGAGTGCGCTCTCCTTCCTCGGCTTCTCGGGGACGACCCTCTCGTGGGGCTTCGACATCTCGCAGGGCCGTGACTTCATCTCCTCCGGCCAGTGGTGGATAGCGGGCATGCCCGGGTTCGCGATCATGCTGTCGGTCATCGGCGTCAACCTCCTCGGTGACTGGCTCCGGGACGCACTCGACCCAGGCATCGAGGGCGAGGGTGGTGGCGCATGAGCGCCGACGCTCCCGACGACGACGTCCTCATCGGCGTCGAGGACCTCTCGACGCGCTTTTTCACCGAGGAGGGACAGGTCAACGCCGTCGAGTCTGTCTCGTTCGAGGTGCGCGAAAACGAGATCCTGGGCATCGTCGGCGAGTCCGGGTCGGGCAAGTCCGTCACGGCGCTCTCGCTCGTCGATCTCATCGAGTCACCCGGCCGCATCACGGACGGTCGGGTGTGGTACCGGGACGAGACCCTCGCCGAGGAGTTCCGCACCGGGAAGCCGACCGTCGAGGGCGACCACGTGGACCTGCGGACGCTCCCGCCGGGTGTCCGGCGGTCGCTGCGTGGCCCGGGCTTCTCGATGATATTCCAGGATCCCATGTCGAGTTTCAACCCCTCGCTCACCGTCGGCGAGCAGATAGCCGAGGCCGTGGAAGTCCAGCGACGGGCGCGGGCGAACCCCCGCTCGACGCGGTCACGGACGCAGGGGTTCGGACTGGCGAAGTTCATCAGTTCGATGGCGCTGCCCGGCCGTGACTACGTCTCCGACGAGAGCCGCGAGCGGGCGATCGAACTGCTCGAACAGGTCGGCATTCCGGACCCCGTCGAGCGGGCCGACGAGTATCCCCGGCAGTTCTCGGGCGGGATGCTCCAGCGGGCCATGATAGCGCAGGCACTGGCCGGCGAACCCGACCTGCTCATCGCCGACGAGCCAACGACTGCGCTCGACGTGACGATACAGGCACAGATCCTCAGCCTCCTCAAGGACCTGCAGGACGACACCGGCATGTCGATCCTGCTCATCACCCACAATCTCGGGGTGATCGCCCGGATGTGCGACCGGGTCGGCGTGATGTACGCCGGCGAGGTCGTCGAGCGTGGGACGCTGTCGGACGTGTTCGAGGACTCCGTCCACCCCTACACGCAGGGACTGCTCGGGTCCATCCCCGACATGGCGGACCCCGAACCGCGGCTCCAGCCCATCGAGGGTAACGTGCCCGACCTCTACGACTCGGAGATGGGCGACCGCTGTTACTTCGCCGACCGCTGTCCGAAGGCGATGGAGGAGTGTCTGGAGAAGCCCCCGGAGTTCTCCGTCGGCGAGGAACACGGCGCGAAGTGCTACCTCGCAGAAGCACCGTACGAAGAGGGTCGGGCACTGCCGGAACAGTACTTCGAGGGCGGCGACGGGCAGCCGGAGGCCGACCCCGACCGGGGGGCTGCCGATGACTGAGACCGCTGCCCCGAGGTGGTCGGCGTGAGCGTCGGCGACCCGCTGGTCCGCGTCGAGGACCTCAAGAAGTACTACACCGAGCGCGACACCATCTACGACCGCCTGCTCGGCCGTGAAAAGCGGTACGTCAAGGCCGTGGACGGCGTCTCGTTCGACGTCAACGAGGGCGAGACGCTGGGTCTCGTCGGCGAGTCCGGCTGTGGAAAGTCCACCACCGCAGAGACGCTGCTGCGACTCCGCGAGCCGACGGGCGGTCGCGTCGTGTTCGACGGGACGGACGTCTTCGACCAGTCGAACCTCACCGCGTTCCGTCGCGAGGCGCAGATCGTGTTCCAGGACCCCTTCTCCAGTCTCGACCCGCGGATGACCGCCGGCGACATCATTCGGGAACCACTCGGAGTCCACGACTGGCGGTCGCCGAGCGAGCGACGCGAGCGGGTGCTCGAACTGCTGGAACTGGTCGGACTCTCCGCCGGGCAGGTGGACCGTTACCCACACGAGTTCTCGGGCGGCCAGCGCCAGCGCATCGGCATCGCCCGGGCACTAGCCCTCGAACCCGACTTCCTCGTCCTCGACGAGCCGGTGTCTGCGCTCGACGTCTCCGTTCAGGCGCAGATACTCAACCTGCTCTCGGACCTGCAGGAGCGACTCGACCTCACTTACCTCTTCATCGCCCACGACCTCTCGGTGGTGCGCCACATCTGCGACCGCGTCGCGGTGATGTACCTCGGCGAAATCGTCGAGATAGGCCCCGCCGAGTCGGTGTTCACCGACCCACAGCATCCGTACACGAAGGCACTCCTCGACAGCGTTCCGCGGGCAGAGGTGGCCGAATCGGAGCGGGACGTCAACGTGCTGAAAGGCGACGTCCCCTCGCCCCGGAATCCACCGTCTGGTTGTCGGTTCCGGACGCGCTGTCCGGTCGTCATCCCGCCGAGAGACCTGAACATCGACCAGGCGGCCTACCGCGAGGTGATGGACCTGCGTGACCGCCTCGAACGGGAGGGGCTCTCGGCGGCGACCCGGGAGGCAGCGGGTGACCGAACGTCGGCAGAGACGCCGACGGCGGACGCACTCATGACAGAACTCGTGGACGCCGACCTCGGCAGCGAGAACGAACGGGTCGTCCGGGAGGCACTCGAGTTCGTCGCCGACGGCGAGGACGAAGAGGCCGCCGCGGTGCTACGGGACCGCTTCGAGAGCGTCTGCGAGACGACCACGCCGCCGCTCGTCGGCGAGGAGCGGGCGGCGGCGTGCCACCTGCAGGACCGCGGTGCGGAAGTCGCGGCGGCCGACGACGACTGAGCACCGCCGCGTCGCTCACTGCTCTCGTCGCTCTTCGGCCGGTCTCTCGTCGTCTGCCGGGCGAACCGTCGCGCCCCCGGTGGCGAACGCCACGAGACGGGCGGTCCCGTCCACGCCGGCGTCGTCGAGTGCTCGCTCACCGGCCCGCCGTGCCGCAGTCGCACGGGTGGCGCTGGTGACACCGTAGGCCGTCGGTCCCCACGACGACTGGCCCGCACCGAGGACGGCGTCGGCGTCCGTCAGCGACTCGAGGACGTCGGCGACGACGGGCCGGTACACCCCGCCCTGCTGGTCCGCGAACCACGTGCCGTTGTGGCGGCCCACCTCCGCGATGGCCTCGCCGAACGTCGCGAGGTCGCCGCCGAGGACTGCCGGCAGGAGTCGCCGGGTCACGACGCCGGCGACGCGGTCGGCGACCGTGGGGTCGGCGTCCCGGACGACCGACCGAACGGCGGTGTCCTCCGCGGTGCCCGAACGGCCCGGTTCGACGTCCGGCGTCACGAGGAGCAGTCGCCAGTCCTCGGGCGGCCGGTGCCGGGCGAGGACCGCCGGGACCGACCACTCGCCGACCGGCGGCGGGTCCGGCGTGAACAGGGCGGCGGGGTGGCCGGCGTCCACCACCACGCCGCCGCCCTCGAAGGCCGCGACGCCGACGCCGCTGCGACCTCCCCGACCGAGCGTCGGCGCCGCTTCGCGGGGCCGTGGCTGGAGGCCGTTCGCGGCGGCGACGCCGGCGTGGACGGCGAGGGCGTGTTGCGTGCCGCTGCCGAGGCCGACGTGTCGGGGCAGTCCGGCGACGAGGTCCACCGCGGCACCCGGAACGGAGAGGTCCTCGACAGCGCGTTCGACCGGCGACCGGAGCGCGTCGGGTGCCCGCACGGTCGTGGCCGGCGAGACGTCCACCGTCGCGCCCGGAGCGGCGAGTGCCGCGCCGATGCCCCCGTAGAGACGGTCGTGGGCCAGCGAGAGGTTGCAGAACCCGAAGTGGACCCGGGCGTTGGTCTCGACGCGCACCGGTCCCCGCTCGGCGGCAGCCCCGTCCGTGACCACGCTCCGGCTCGACGTTCCCCGCCCGTCGCTCATTGACGGTATCGGGGGCGCCGCTCACAAGCCGGTTTCGGGTCCGCAGAGCGGTCACCAGTCCCGGAAGTAATCCTCGCCGGGATTCCGGCCGAGCGCGTACCGGAGGTAGCCCCGCGCGTAGGTGCCGAACAGGCCGAGGTAGCCTTCCTCGTGCTGGCGGCGCGGCGACGTCTCGACGTAGGCGAGGGGGTCGTACACCATCTCGCCCTCGTGGCGCATCCGCATCGAGCAGTCGGTGTCCTCGATGAAGCCGAGGTCGGCGTCGAAGCCGCCGGCGTCGAGGAACGTCTCGCGGCGGTAACTGCAGTTGTTCGCGCTCGCCTGGACGAAGCCGACGGGCCAGGAGACGCGGTACCAGTAGTCCGAGAGCAGTCGGAACAGCAGTCGGTCGGTCCAGTCGCCGTCGAGCGGTCGCAGTGGGCCGCCGACGCCGACCACGCCCGGGCGGTGGTAGTGCGAGCGGTGGCGGGCGACCCACCCCGTCGGGACGACGGTGTCTGCGTCGGTGAAGCAGACCACCTCGGTGTCCACGGCGCGAGCGCCGGCGTTGCGGGCGGCCGCCGGCCCGTCGCCGTCGTCGTCGGGTACCACCCGCTCGACGACGGGGTGGTCGCGGGCCACCTCGGGGGTGCCGTCGGTGCCGCCGGCGACGACGACGACGGGCGCTTCCTGCCCCCGGAGGGCGTCGAGCGCCCGCCCGAGACGGTCGGCCTCGTTGTGGGCGGGGACGACGACGGCGGCGTCTGGCGCGGCCATCGTCGGGTGAGCGTGGGCCGCGATGAAAACGGTACCGGAGCGCCGCGGACGACTGGACGGCGAGTGGCGGGTGGCGGCGCTGCGGGCCCGGGTCGGTCAGCCGCCGAGGTACAGTTCCGCGACCTCGGGGTCCTCGAGGAGACCGTCGGCGGGGCCCTCGTAGCGCACCGTCCCCTGGTCGAGGACGTACCCCCGGTCGGAGATGCCGAGGCCGGCGCGGGCGTTCTGTTCGACCATCAGGATGGCCGTGCCGGCGTCGTTGACGCGACCGACCCGGTCGAACACCTCCTCGGCGGCGTTCGGCGACAGACCGGCCGAGGGTTCGTCCACCAGCAACACGTCCGGCTCCATCACCAGCGCCCGGGCGAAGGCGAGTATCTGCCGCTGGCCGCCCGAGAGCGACCGCGCCTTCGCCGACTGCTTGTCGCGGAGGACCGGGAAACGGTCGTAGAGGTCCTCGACGACCGGTCGGAGGTCGTCGCCGCGGGCGACGCCGCCCATCCGGAGGTTCTCCTCGACGGACAGCGAGCCGAAGACGTTCTCGGTCTGGGGGACGTAACCGACGCCCTCCCGGACGACCTCCTCGGGCGCGAGACCGGTGATGTCTCTCCCGT
>CAZEIO010000013.1:15555-20982 GCA_964512525.1 uncultured Halobacteriales archaeon | reverse complement strand
CCAGTCGCCCGCCTGCGTGGCCGCCCGGGTCACGCTCGTGTATCTTTTCGTACCGGGAGTGTCGCTAAATCTTACCGAAAGCATATTTGACTGATCGATGACATTCGATGGGAAGCCATGAGCGACAGAGACAGCTCCGAGTCGGGTCCGGACGACCCCGACGGCGACAGGACCGACGAGCGCGCGGGACGCCTCGAGGAGAAAGAACAGCGTCTCGAGAAACAGGAGCGCGAACTCGAGCGCCGGGAACAGGAACTCGAGGAGCGCGAACAGGAACTCCTCGAGCGACGCGAGGAGAACGTCGAACTCCGCGAGACCCTGGAGGACAAGGAGGCCGAGTTCGAGCAACGCGAGGCCGAAATCGCCGACAGAGAGACCGCACTCGACGAGCGCGAACGCGAACTGGAGGCGCGCGCGGAACAACTCGACCAGCAGGAGGCGACCCTCTCCCAGTACGTCGGCAACCAGGTCGGCGACCTCGAAGGGTCGGTCCAATCGACCGTTGACGAGAGCGTCAGGACCGCGATGAAGAAGTACGGCGGCAGCGGCGGCAGCGGACGCTTCGGCCGGATCGGCGCACTGGTCCTCGCGTTCGTCGGGATCGCCCTCATCGTCGGCGGCGTCATCGTGGCGGTGTCGATCAGGCATCCCGACGTTCCACCGGTGTTCGCGAATGAACTGCGCAACCTCGCCGCGGCGACCGTCCTCGTCTTCGCCGGACTGGCGACGAACGCCGCCGCGGCCGCGGGAGGGTGACGATGGGCGGCGAACCCGCAACCCGCGACGGCGGACCGGCGGACAGTCCCGACGCCGCCGACCGAATCGTCGTCTCCTACCCCGCGGACCTGAGCGACTGGGGCCGGGGACAGGTCGAGACCAGCCGGTTCCGGGCGTACCTCCGGAAGGTCCACGACACGGCCGCCGCTGGCGACGAGTGGGCGGAGTTCGTCGGCGTCGGCTGCTGTGGCGACTCGCTCGACGTGCCTCTCCGCGTCGAGGCGGTCGAGGGCGGGACAGGGCTCACCGAGGACACCGCCGTCGAGTTCGAGGTCAGAGCGGCCTGCGGTCTCGCCGGCGGCTGGGAGGTCCAGTCGGCCGCGGGACCGGAGACCGAGGACGCCTGACCGGCCGGCCGGGTCAGTCCGGCAGGTAGCGGACGCTCACCATCCCGTCGCCGCGGCGCACCTCGACGCGGACGGCACCGAGCCTGGCCGCCCGTTCGAGGGTCGCGTCGTCCGCGAGAATCTCCGCCGCGGCGGCGTCGGAGTCCGGCACCGACAGCACGTGGACCTCCCCTTCGCCGGCTCGCTCGAACCGCTCCATGTCACCCTCGGGCAGTTCGGCCGCCGCCTCGCGGGAACGGGTCGTCGGCGTCAGGTCGCTGTCCACGAGTTCGACGACCCGGCTGTCGGCCACCTCGGTCAGGCGGTACGTCACGCCCGCCGGACCGGACTCGACGACTCCCTCTATCACCGCGCCGCGGACGAGGACCGGCCCGTCGCTCTCGCCGTCCCCGCCTGCGGCGTCCTCGCCCGACCGGTCGAGGGTGACGACCTGTCCCTCGACCGACCGCAGCATCGCGGTCGCGTCGTCTGCCCGGAGCACCACGAACGTACCCCGCGTTCGCTCGGTCATACCCACCGTCGGCACTCGGAGGGCTTCGACCTTGCGACCGCGACCCCCGTCACGGGCCGGCGGTCGTCAGCCGGTCGGGTCCGTGCGGCGCCGGCCGTAGCGGCGGTCGGCGACGAGCATCGCGACGACGACGGCCAGCGGCGGGAGCGGCGTCGCGAGCGTCGGCGCGTCGTAGAGGGCGGCGACGACCGGTGCGAGCGGACCGGTCGGCGTCGTCTCGTACGACTCGGGCACGGAGATGACCAGCGCGAGGTAGCCCGCGACGACGAAGACGAAGCCGAGTGCGCCCATCAGGCGGTCGTAGTTGGCCGTCGGCGGCGGGTCGTCCGTCTCGGCCGACCGGCGGTGTCGGCGAGCGACCAGCAGTATCGGGCCGACCACGGGCATCGTCACCGAGAGGGCGAGGAGGATGACCAGTCCGCGATAGGCGCTGATGCTCCCGCCGCCCGGCGAGTCGGCGATGGCCTTCACGAGCGCGAGCACCCAGAAGACGAGCAACACCGCCGCCAGGAGCGTCCCGACGACGGCGTACAGGCGAAAGAGCCGGGACTCGCTGGTCCGGAAGGCGTACGGGAAGGCACCGAGGACGCCGCCGTACGTCGAGCCCTCGCTCATCGACCCGGCGTAGGGGGGCACCGGCTAAATGCGCCGTGGTCCGCGCCGGGCCGCTCGAGATGTGACAACGACTTTCCGCTGGCGACCGAGGGGTCGGTATGGACGTCGATATCGGCCCGGCGCTCGCGGAGACGGCCTCGCCGGGCGTCTCGCGTGCCGCCCTCGATCGCATCGACGACCGCGTCGCGACGGCTCACGAGCGCATCGAACGGGGCGTCCGCGAGCGAGAGTTCGGGTACGCGGCCCTCGCGCTCCCGGCGGACACGGACCCGGCGGCGGTAGAGCGGGCCGTCGCACCGCTTTCAGACCGCGACCCCGACCACCTCCTCGTCGTCGGTATCGGCGGGTCGGCGCTGGGAGCGGCGACGCTCTGTGAGGCTCTCACGACGCCCGGCGAGGGCACGCCGACGACGCACGTCCTCGACAACGTGGACCCCGAACACACCGAACGCGTCCTCTCGGCGGTGGACCCCGCCGAGACGGTCGTCGTCGTCGTCTCCCGGTCGGGCGAGACGGTGGAGACGCTCGCGAACTTCCTCGCCGTCCGGGCGCGCTTCGAGCGGGCCGGCGTGGACTGGACCGACCGCACGCTCGCGGTGACCGGTCCCGACGGTCCGCTCCGGCGACTCGTGGAACGCCACGGACTGGCCTCCCTGCCGGTGCCCGAAGGCGTGCCCGGTCGGTTCGGCGTGCTGTCGGCGGTCGGACTGGCGCCGGCGGCCGTGGCCGGCGTGGACGTCCGGGCGGTTCTCGCGGGCGCCCGCGAGGTGCGCGACGGCCTCGCGGGGTCGCTGTTCGACTGTGCGCCGTACGCCTACGGCGCGACGGCACACGCGCTGGCCGACCGCGGCGCCCGGGTGAACGCAATCGTGCCGTACGCCGAGCGGCTGGAGACGTTCGGCGAGTGGACGGCACAGCTCTGGGCCGAGAGTCTCGGCAAGGACGGTCTCGGGCAGGTGCCGGCCCGGGCGCTCGGCGCGACCGACCAGCACTCCCAGCTCCAGCTCTACCGCGACGGCCCGCGGAACCTGCAGGTGACGCTCCTCCGGCCGACCGAGCGACCGGAACTGGCGCTGCCGGACGGTGACGACGCGACCGGGCCGCCGCCGGAACTCGACTACCTCGGCGGCACCGACCTCGGCCGGGTGATCGACGCCGAGTACCGCGCGACGGCCGCGAGTCTCGCGGCGGCCGGACGGCCGAGCGTGAGCGTCGAGGTGGACCGGGTTGACGCACGCTCGCTCGGCGGCCTGCTGTACGGCCTCGAGGCGGCGTGTGTCCTCGTCGGCGAACTCGCCGACGTGAACGCCTTCGACCAGCCGGCGGTCGAGTGGGGCAAACGGGCCGCCCGGGGCCTGCTCGACGAACCGACCGACGAGAGCGAGGCGGTCGGCAGACTTCCGTCGCTGCGCGTCGAGTAGCGCGGAGTCGAGGGTTTTTGTTCGCGCCACGCAGAGAGCGGTCATGGACGCGCTGGTGGTCGGAAACGCGACGGCGTCGGTCCCAGTCACGGGACCGCGGGCGGCGCTCGCTCTCGCCCTCGCCGTCGGCGCACTCGGGCTCGAGTCGGCGTACGGCCGCGGGGCTGGTGACGGGGAGCGGTCCGCGAGCGAGACGGCGCGGACGGTGGTGCTCGCGGTCGCTGCCGGCGTCGGCGGCTACCTCGCCATCGTCCTCTGGTTCCTGCTCCTCGGGTCGCTCGTCCAGGGACTGCTCGGCGAGATGACCCTGCTCCAGCGCACGGGCGTGCTGCAGGCCTCGAACGGTCTCGGCACGCTCACCGGCGTCGCCCTCTACCTGGCCGTCACGGACCGCGGCCCGGACTTCCTCGACCTGCGTCGGCCCACGCGACGGGACGCCGGCTACGTCGTCGCCGGTCTCGTGTTCATCTTCGGCACCTTCCTCGCGCTGAACTATCTGCTTACGGCACTCGGCGTCGAGGGGTCCTCCCACGGCACGAGCGAGACGCTGCGCAACGCCGCAGACCCGACGACACTCGCCGCCCTCTACGTCGTCACGTCGGTGCTGGTCATCGGTCCCGGCGAGGAACTGCTCTACCGGAACGTCGTCCAGAAGGCCCTCTACGACGTCGCCTCCCGGCCGGTCGCCATCCTCGGCGCGAGCGTCGTGTTCGCGGCGGTCCACTTCACCGCGTACAGTAGCGGGACGACGGCACAGGTGCTCGTCTCGCTGGCCGTCGTCTTCGGTCTCTCGCTGACGCTCGGCGCGGTGTACGAGCGCACCGACAGCGTGGTCGTCCCGGCGGCGGTCCACGGCCTGTTCAACGCCAGCCAGTTCGCCATCCTCACCTACGAGGAGGTGACCGCGGGCGCCGTGGACGCCGTGGCCGCTCTCCTCGCCGTCCTGCCGGCGGGAGTCCTCGTCGTGTAGCGATCGGCGGAGGCGGCGTCAGTCCCCGTCGAGCAACTGCGTGCGGACGAGTTCGGCCTCGCCGCGACGCAGGCGCTCCGAGACGGCCTGGTCGGAGACGCCGAGGTTCTCGGCGAGGTCAACCAGCGTGATGCGTCGCGGTACGTCGAAGTAGCCCTCCTCGTAGGCGGTCACGAGCGTCTCGCGCTGACGGGGCGTGAGGACGGTGGCCGGCGATTCGTCGTCGGCCGGGGCGTACACGCGGTCAACCGCGAGCGAGGCAGCGTGGTCGCGAGTCACGCTGTGCCGGAACCGACCGAACCGGTTCTCGTCGGGGAACTGCAACAACAGCGACCACTGGTCGGCGTCGCCCGTTGCCTCGAGGACGGTGCCGTCGTGGTCGAACGCCGCCGCGAGCAACGCCTCTCGGTCCACGCGGTAGCGTCCGTGGAACCGCCGTGAGTCGCCGCCGTCGGTCCGTTCGGGGCCGTCGAGGCGGCCGACCCGCTCGACGACTCGCTGTTCGGCGAGGCGAGACCGGAGTCGCTCGGCCGGGCCGCCGGTGACCCAGAAGTAGCCGACGGCTCCCTCGGGCCTCTCGGACACGCGCGCGAGTTCGACGCGGGCGCCCTCCGGCACCGCTCGCCCGATGGCGAGGTCGTCCGCGGCGAGGTCGCAGTCCGCGATGACCGTCATCGGCACCTCACCCGGCGGCGACACGTCTCGACCCTCGGTGCTGCCGTCCGGTCGTGGCCCCTCGTCGGTGGCGATAGTTCGGCGCCCATGTTCGGTTTGAACGACACGTCG
>CAZEIO010000013.1:0-15455 GCA_964512525.1 uncultured Halobacteriales archaeon | reverse complement strand
GACGCCGAGGGCGTCGAACGTCGCTCGCCGGGCCGGCGGGGCGGGCTTGCCGGCGAGGGCGTCCGGCGGACGACCCGCGACGCTCGCGACGGCGTCCACGACCGCGCCGGACCCCGGTACGAGTCCGTCGTCGCCGGGAATGACGGGGTCGGGGTCCGTGCTGACGAAGTCGGGGTCGCCGCCCTCGAACGCCCGCAGGGCGGTCGCGAGGCGGTCGTAGTCGAACGAGCGGTCGATGGAGGCGACGACCGTCTCGGCCGCCGACGGCGTCTCCGTGACCGGTACCGCGGCGGCCTCCAGCTGGTCCACGAGTCCGGTCTCGCCGACGACGAAGGCCGGGTGGGGATGCTCGGCGGCGACGAGGTCGGCCGTCACCGCGCCCGCGGTGACGACCTCGGACGGTCGGGCGTCGATGCCCGCCGCCACGAGACGGTCGGCGTACGCCCCCGGCGGGGCGACGGGGTTGTTCGAGACGAACGAGACGGGACCGCGGTCGCGGGCGGCGGCGACCGCCGCCGCGGCCCCCGGTATCTGGTCCGTCCCCCACACGAGTGTGCCGTCCACGTCGAAGACGACCGCGTCGTACCTGCTCACGGTCGGGGTCGGACCGGCGACGGCTTGAACTGCTCGGACTACCCCGCGTAGTCGGGGTAATCGACGGCCACCGTCTCCCCGCTGGCGGCGCTCTCGCGCAGGGCGTCTAACACAGCGAGCGTCCGCGTCGCCTCGCGGGCGTCGGTGCGCGGCCGGCGGTCCTCGTGGACGCAGTCGGCGAAGTGTTCGACCTGCAGGCGGTACTGGTCCACGGGGTCGAACGACTCCCGCACCGTCCGGCCCCCGTGGTCGTACTCGACGGTCACGCCGTCGTCGCCGCGCGGGACGAAGGCGGGGTCGGCCGTCAGGACGCCGTCGGCCGCCTCGACGCGGTACCGCTGGACGTCGCGCGTGTCGAACGACGAGGAGACGCGGGCGAGGCGGCCGTCGTCGTACTCGAGGACGCCGGCGGCGTGGGTGTCCACGCCCGCGTCGCGGGCGTCGTGCGTGTGGCCGGTGACGTGGTCCGGGTCGCCGAGGAGGAGACGGGCGACGTTTACCGCGTAGCAGCCGACGTCCATCAGCGACCCGCCGGCGAGGTCGGGGTCGAGGCGGACGTCCTCGCGGTCGGGCAGGGGAAACTGGAAGGTGGCCTCGAGACCGCGGACGTCCCAGTCGGCCACTATCTCGGCGACCCGTTCGGTCCGCGGGTGGTAGCGGTACATGAACGCCTCCATCAGGGTCACGCGGTCGTCGCAGTAGCGCCCGAGGGCGGCCGCCTCCGCGGCGTCGCTCGCGAGCGGTTTCTCGCAGAGCACCGGCAGGTCGCGGTCGGCCGCGGCACGGGTCCACTCGTCGTGGAGGGCGTTCGGCGTCGGGTTGTACACCGCCTCGACCGCCTCGTCGTCGAGTGCCCCGTCGTAAGAGGCGTACGCGCGGGCGACGTCGAGTTCGTCGGCGTACTCGCGGGCGCGGTTCACGTCGCGAGAGCCGACGGCGACCACCTCGTGGCCGGCCGCCCGGATCGCGGGAATCACGACGCGAGCGATGTTGGCCGTGCTCAGGACGGCGAAGTCCATGGCGGGCGTCACTCGGGGACGGTACGTGAGCGTGGCGGTCCGGCAGGCGGCGGGGACCTGCGTGTCGCGTCAGTCGGGTGCCTCCGCGAGCGTCTCCAGTGCTCGCGCCCGGGCCGCCGCCCGTCGCCGACGAGCGCCGAAGGCGTCGCGGCGGTCGGTCAGCGCCGCCCGGTCGGTGTCGAACGCGACGTCGGGGTAGTGCACTCGCCGGAGGACGAGAGGTTCGGGCGGTGCCGGTCCGATGCCCTCGGGGCCGTCCAGTCGCTCGGGACCGAGGAGTCGCGCCGGCGACGGGGCCGAGCGCTCCGGGTCGAGGCGGCGCTCGACGTACCGCACCAGTCGCCGGACGGACTCGTGAACGAAGCCGTCGGCGCGGACGTCAACGACGACGAAGTCGCCGTCCCGGGTGGCCGTCGTCTCGTGGACCGTCCGGATCGTGTCGCCGTCCGGGTCGGCGGTGAGGTCGCGGAGGTCCGTCTCGCCCTCGAACCGGGCGAGGAGGTCGCGGGCCGCGGCGGCGTCGAGCGTCGGCGCGTACAGGAAGTAGCGGTACGACCGCCACGCGGCGTCGTGGGTAGCGTGGAAGTCGGAGGGAACGTCCGCGGCGGCCCACGCCCGCACGTCGGCGGGGAGTGGCCCGTTCAGCGCCGCGGGGTCGAGCCAGTCCGGGGCCGCGAAGGCCACCGTCTGTTCGAGCGCGGAGACGCCAGCGTCCGTGCGTCCCGCGGCGGCGTACCCCGGCGGCGTCGGGCGCGTCGGTCCGTCGCTCTCGCCCCCGGTGACGCCCAGTTCGGCGAGGGCCGCGAGGAGCGTCCCCTCGACGGTCGGGACGTCCGGCTGGCGCTGGAAGCCGTGGAACGGGCGGCCGTCGTAGGCGATTCGGTAGGCACGCATCCTGGCGGTGGTCGCGGTCAGGCGAAGTCCTCGTAGGTCGGTCGGTCGCGGTCGCCGGGGAAGTCTTCGACCGGCGCGGTCGTCTGTTCGCCGTCGGCCATTCGCTTGACGGTCACCTCGTCGTTCTCGAGGTCACGTTCGCCGACGACCACCACCGTCTCGGCACCGACGCCGTCGGCGTAGCCCATCTGTGCGCCGAACGAGCGGTCGGCCACGTCCGTCTCGACGACGTGGCCCCGCTCGCGGAGGGCGCGGGCGATGCGGGCGGCCACGGCCCGGGTGTCTCCGACCTGAAGGACGTAGTAGTCCGTCGTGAGAGCCGCCTCGGGCGCGACGCCGGCGCGTTCGAGGAGGAGTTCGAGCGGTGCGTAGCCGGGGGCGACCCCCACCGCGGGCGTGGGCTGGCCGCCGAAGGACTCGATGAGGTCGTCGTAACGGCCGCCGCCGAACACCGACCGGGACACCTCGCCCGCGGAGTCGAAGCACTCGAAGACGCTGCCGGTGTAGTAGTCGAAGCCCCGGGCCGTCTCGAGCGAGAGCCGGCAGTAACGGGCGACGCCGAGGTCCTCGGCGGCGTCGAGGACGGCCCGCAGGTTCTCGGTCGCCGCCCGGACGCGGTCGGTCCCGGCGGCGTCGGCGACCGCCTCGAGGTCGCCGCGGGCGACGAGCGTGTCGAACTCGCGGGCCTGGTCCATCGAGAGTCCAGCCTCGACGAGGAGGTCGTAGTACTCTCGGTCGGGAATCTTCTCGCTCTTGTCCACCGCCCGCATGGCCGCGCGGGCGTCCACGTCGCGGTCGCCAGCGGCCCCGTAGGAGTCGATGAGTCCCTCCAGAACCTCCCGGTGGGAGACGCGGAACTCGAAGTCGTCCGCGGTGAGACCGAGGTCGGTGAGGGCGTCGGCGGCGACCGCGAGCACCTCGGCGTCCGCGACGGGCGAGTCCGCGCCGAAGATGTCCACGTTCGTCTGGTAGAACTCGCGGTAGCGGGCCTGCTGGACCTGTTCGTAGCGCCAGAACGGGCGCGTCGAGAACCACTTGATGGGCTTCGACAGTGCCTGCTGGCGGGCGGCAACCATCCGTGCCACCGTCGGCGTCAGTTCCGGCGTGAGCGTGACGTGGCGGCCCCCCTTGTCCTCGAAGGCGTACAGTTCCTCGACGATGTCCTCGCCGCTCTTGTCGGTCCACATCGCCGCGCGCTCGACGCGTGGCGTGTCTATCTCGCGGTAGCCGTACGCGCGGCAGGCGTCCTCGACGGTGTCGATGACCGTCCGCCGAGCGGCCATCTCCTCGGGGTAGAAGTCCTGAAATCCCTTCAGGCGGTCGTACATGGCCGGCGGTTCGGCTGGGGTACTCTTGAACGTGTCCTCTCCGGGGGAGGGCGTGACGACCACCGCCGGCGTGGGCGACGGGTCGGAGCCGGACGGACGAGAGCGGCCGCT
Source organism: uncultured Halobacteriales archaeon (assembly GCA_964512525.1). Lineage (GTDB taxonomy): Archaea > Halobacteriota > Halobacteria > Halobacteriales > SW-7-71-33 > SW-7-71-33. The sequence goes on along the minus strand of CAZEIO010000013.1, from coordinate 11,509 downwards.
ACGCCCGGAGACCGACGACCCGGCTCTGCTCGTGCGGTGGGAACACGTCGGCGACGGTGCCGCCCTGGTCGCGCACCAGCGCCCGGAGTTCGGCCTCGTAGTCGCCGCGACCGACCGTCTCGCTCTCGCCGCGTTCGACCCGGAGGCGGTCGGCCATCGCCCGGACGGCGTCGTGACCGACGCCCGCGAGCGGCGCGAGGTGGGCCACGCCGTGACGGTCCTCGACGCTCTGTGCGGTCGCGCGGTCGAGGCGGGGTGTCCGGTCGTCCCGGCGGGTGCCGTCGGCCACCGCGTCGTAGTCGAGGGCGGCCACCCGCTCGGTGGCGTGTTCGTGGACCGCCTGGATGGCGTCGCGGGGGTGGCCGTCCGTCCGTGCCCGCCGGGCAGCGTCCGCGAGGACGGCTCGGTCGAGCGAGACGCGACGGAAGTCGGGGTCGAGGTTGACGTCGGCGTCGCTGGCGTCCGCTCGCAGTCGCTCGGCGGCGTCGCGGGCGTGGGTCCAGTCGTCGGTGACGCCCGCCGAACACGCCACGAGCGTCACGTCCGAGAACGGCGCGAGGAGGAGGGCGGTGAGCGCGGAGTCGCGTCCGCCGCTGAACAGCACCGCGAGACGCACCGGTCTCTCGCTACCGCCGGCGGATGTTGAAGCCGTCGTCGTCGGGCTTGAGTTCCCGGAGGAGTTCTTTCATCTGGTCCTCCTCGATGCGGTCGTTGACGCGGCCACTCTGTGCGAGCGCCACCACCTGCTGTTCGACCTGTTCGCCGAAGTCCGGCTTCGACATCTTCACCGAGTTGAGCCGCTTGCGGGCCCCGTCGGTGAGGTACTGCCGGAGGATGGCCTGTCGCTGCTGCTGGGCCGCCTCCTGCCGGGCCTGGGCCTGCTCGCGGGCCTCCCCGTCGTCCTGTCCCTGGATCTGCTCCATCTTCTCTCGACGGATGCGCTCGAGTTCGTCCTCGTCGGGGTTCTCGCTCATGTTCACTTATCGTTGGCTCGCGGGCAAAACGATTTCGGAGGCAGGACCCGGGCGGTCGCGGACGGTGCGGGGGCGAGGGCAGCGTGACCGTAGTTCGCGGGGTTCGAGGAGAGCGAGGCGCGTCGGCGGTCAGGCGTAGCGCTGGAGGTCGTCCCGGTCGAGGTCCTCGAGGACGCGGGTCGCGACCTCGTCGAGGAGACTGCGGCCCTCGGGGGTGATGCGGCGGCCCTCTCCCTCGGCGGTCATGACGAGACCGGCGTCCTCGAGCTGGGCGAGTGCGGTGCGGATTATCTTCTGGGAGCCGTCTGTCCGGTGCGACGGGGCGACGCGGTAGCGGTTCGAGCCCTGCTTCGAACCGCCGTACTCGGTCGAGAGCGACTCGACGCCGACGGGACCGTCGATGGCCACCTTCCGGAGGAGGCTCGCGGCTCGACGCGTCCAGAAGTCTGCCTGTTCGGGCGGGAGTTCGGCGTCGGCACCGGACTTCGCGAACTGTACCCAGTCGGGTTCGGCTATCTCGTCGTGGTCCTCGAACTCCTCGACGAGACCGTCGAGGAGGTCCGTGACCGGGACGTCGTACATCGTAGCCATGCCTCCGGATTCCCCGTGCCGGCAGTTAAGCGCATCGTCATGGGCGCGGTCAGCCGCTCTCGACGACCACCTGGGAGACGCCGAGTGCCGACGACGCCGCGCCGCCGACGAGTATCGGGAGCCAGTACGTCGCGACGCGGTGGACGAGAACCGCCGCCGTCACCGCCTCCACGCCGACGCCGGTGACGCCCGCGAGCAGGGCTATCTGCACCGTCTCGACGCCGCCGAGACCGCCCGGCAGCGGCGTGATAGAGGCGACCGACCCGGCGGGGACGGCGAGCATCGCGGCCGCGAAGGCCACGCCGTGGCCGAGCGAGAGTAGCGACAGCCACAGCGAGACCGTCAGGCCGATCCACCCGAGCGTCGAGAAGGCGAGGGCCGTGGTCAGTCGCCGGCGGTCGCCGGCGATGCGGCCGATCGTCTCGAAGAACCCCGCCACCCGGTCGGCGACCGCCTCTCTGGTCGTGGGGGTTCGACCGGGAAACAGTCGCTCGGCGGTCCGCACCACCGGCGTCACGACCCGGGTGACGCCGCGCTCGACCGCCGAACGGTAGCGCCAGCCGAGGACGACGGCAGTGACGATGGCGGCCGTCAGCAGGCCGATGGAGACTCCGACGACCTCGAGGCGGTCGCCGAGCGTCGTCGTCACGGCGTAGAAGCCCAGACCGAGCGTCGCCAGTCCGATGGAGGGGACGAAGTTGATCGCGTCAACGCTGGCGATGGCCGCCAGTCCCGTCTCGTACTCGCTGTCGGTGACCTTCGATATCAGGAGGGCCGACAGCGGTTCGCCGCCGGCCTGGCCGAACGGGGTGACGTTGTTCGCGAACGTCGCCGCCGCGAACACCATGAAGGCGACCAGCGCGGAGATAGCGATGCCGAGAGCGGCCAGTACCGACTGCAGTGCGAGTCCCCAGGCGAACAGCCAGCCGAGGGCGAACACGACGACAGCGCCGACCAGCACCGGGTCCGCACCGGCCACCGCGCCGACGACGCGGTCGGCACCGACCACGAGGAGAAGCGCCGCGAGAACGACGACGCCACCGAGGAAGCCGGCCGCCGTCGCGCGCCAGTCGCCCATGACTTCACCGTCGAACCTGCCGGGTTTGAACGCTCCGGGTTCGTCGTCCGTGGCCCGCGAGGCCCACCAGAGACAACGGACTTACCCGACCGGGGCGAACGCGTGACATGGACGAGCGGGCAGCACTCGGACTGGTGCGCGAGGCAGTTCCGGCGGCGGGCGACGACGCCGCCGTCGTGGACGACCTCGTTCTGACGACCGATATGCTCCACGAGACGACGGACCTGCCCGGCGGGGTCACGCCGTACACCGCCGGCTGGCGGGCGGTCGCCGTCTCCCTCTCGGACGTGGCCGCGACCGGCGCGAGACCGCTTGCCACCCTCGCGGCCTACGGCGCGCCGACGTTCGAGGACGGTCACCTCGGGGCGTTCCTCAGGGGTGCGAGCGACGTTTCGGCGGCGGTCGGCGCGGAGTACGTCGGCGGCGACCTCGACGCCCACGACGAGTTCACCGTGGCCTCGACGGCCGTCGGTCGCGTCGAACCGGGGACAGCCGCCCCGGTCGGCCGCGACGGGGCACGGCCCGGTGACCGCGTCCTCCTGACGGGGACACTCGGCCGGACCGCCGCGGCGCTGCGGCTGTTCGACGCCGCCGACGGCGACGATGGTGACGCGGTGGTGCGGGCGAACGAACTGTTTCGCTTCTCGCCGCGGACCGCGGCGGGGCGAGCCATCGCGGATACCGCGACGGCGATGCTCGACGTGAGCGACGGTCTCGCGCGGTCGGCACACCTCCTCGCGAGGGCGAGTGACTGCGGCGTGGCGATGTCGGGCGAGTTACCCGTCCACGAGGCCGTCGAGACGGTCGCGACGGACCCCGACGACCGTCGTGAACTCGCGACGACCGTCGGCGAGGACTTCGAGTTGCTGGTGACCGTCCCCGAGGACCGGGTCGCGGCGGCGCGGACGGCGGTGACGGACGTCGGCGTCGCGGCGACCGAGGTCGGTCGCGTGACGGACGACGGCCGGGTGACGCTCGACGGCGACCCACTCGCCGACGAGGGGTACACGCACGGCGCCTGAGCGAGCGCCGACGAGCGGCGGGTCACTGGACGATGGCGATGGGAACCGGCGTGAAGCAGAGCAGCCCGAACACCAGCGTGAGGGCACCGACGGCGACGCGCCGGCGGTCGAGCGAGTCGCCCTCCTCGACGGGTCGGGCCGAGCCGATGAGGGTGAACAGCGCGGCCAGCACTCCCCAGACGACCCAGATGAGCGCGGCGTTGCCGGGGGCGTCGCGGACGAACTCGACGTAGCCCGCGAGGGCGAACAGCGCCGCGGGAACGAGCGGGGCGTACCGGTCGTACTTGCTCCCGAGGATGGCCCGGAGGACGTGACCGCCGTCCAGTTGGCCGACGGGAATCAGGTTGAGGAACGTGACGAACATGCCGACCCAGCCGCCGATGACGACGGGGTTGACGGCCAGCCCGTCGGGGTACGTGAGCGGCTGACCGGTGAGCCACGCGAGCAGGTGCATCAGCGGCGGGAAGCCGATCTCGACGCGGACGGCGTCGGGACTCGCCCGCACCGCCTCGGGGACCACCACGGGGTCGAGGTAGAGTCCGACGACGGTCACGGCGACGGTCGCGACCAGCCCGGCGATCGGACCGGCCACGCCGATGTCGAACAGCGCCCTGCGGTCGGGCATCCGACCCCGCATCCGGATGACGGCCCCCATCGTCCCGATGAGCGTCGGGAACGGGATGAAGTACGGTAACGAGGCGCTCACGCCGTGGTAGCGACTCAGTGCGTAGTGACCGAGTTCGTGGACGCCGAGGACGCCGACCACGGCGAGCGTGAAGGGCCACGCCTGGACGACGTTCGCCGGGTCGGAGAGGTCGAGATGGTACCAGAGACTGCCGGCGTACAGCGTCGAGACGACGGTGGCGACGAACAGGGCGACGTTGGTCCACGGCACGCCGTCAACGCCGACGGAGACTGGTTCGGCGACGAGGACGTGTTCGCGGGCGACGCGGCCGGGTGTCGTGCTGCCGTCACCGTCGCCTGCCCCGGGCGGGCCGAAGGGGTCGTACTCGCGTCCGGACCTCGCGGTGGGGTCGGCCCCGCCCTCACCGCTCGGGTCCGCGAGCGTCCGCGGTTCCACGTCCACGCGGTCGGAGGTCGTAAAGCGGACCTCGTACCCCGCCTCGCGGAACGCTGGCCAGACCCGTTCGACGAGACGGTCCCGGGGGACGAGAGGCTCGCCGAAGTACAGCAGACGGTCCTCGTCGGTGCGGACGGCGCGGACCTGGAAGGTAGATTCGAGCGCGTCGAGCGGCGGTCCCGGACGAGGTCCGTCACCCTCTGCCATCGGTAGAAGTCAGGCGTTCCGGAGGCATAAACCCCCGGACGGCAGTCGGTGGTCGGCGGTACGTCGAGAGGGAGGAAGGGGACCGTTTCGGGACTGTCGAGACCGTCAGCGGGAGTTCAGGCCGGCTCGACCCGCCACGTCGTCGCGCTCGTGTACGACCACTTCTCTATTTCCAGGTCAGTACAAGAGTCGCGGAGTTTGACCATCAGCGCGCCGATTTCCTTCGGCGAGAGGCCGACCTCGTCGGCGATGAACTTGCTCTTGAAGTAGAGCTCGCCGTCGGCCGCCTTCTCGGCGAGGAACTCGCGCAGGCGTTCGTCCTTCGGCGTGCTGTCTTCGACGTCGTCGTCGGGGGAGGGCTGTGTCGTGGTACTCATCTGTCTCGCCTCGAATCAGGTCAGAGTCCACACCCCCATATAAACGCCAGTCAGTTCGGGGAGTTTCGGTAGAGTTCAGACCGATGCCGCGATTTCACCACGTTTCACCACCTTTTATCGACGGCGCAGAGCGCCGGAGACGTTTTACACCGCTCTCTGCGCCCGTAACTCCGATCCAGTTACGCTTCCGACACGATCCCGCGAGGGCGGCGTTCGACGGTGGAATCGGGGGGTCGCGACGGCGGCACGCGGCGCCGCGACGTGTCAGACGCGTCGAACGATCGGGGGCGGTACGGCCGGGTGACCCAGCGTACCGTGTGGGTGGTCGCCGGCGGGAGTGGACGGGTCAGTCGTGGTCGTGGTCGTGGTCGCGCTGGTGCGCCCAGAACTCGCCCTCGACGGTCACCTCCCGCTTGAACAGGGGGACCTCTCGCTTCAGGCGGTCGATGCCGTCCTCGACCGCACGGAAGGCCTCCTCGCGGTGGCCGGCGAGGACCACGACGAAGACGATGTCCTCGCCCGACTCGACGACGCCGCGGCGGTGGTGGAGTCGCACGGCCCAGACGCCCTCCCTGGACTCGAGGTCGGCCCGCAGTGTCGCCGTCCGCTCGCGTGCCACCTCGTCGTAGGCCTCGAACTCGAGGAACTCCGTCGGCGGGTCTTCGGGACCGTCTCGCGTGCGCACCCGTCCAGTGAACGTCGCGACGGCTCCCGCACGGTCGGCGTCGGGCGACCGCTTGACGTCGGCGACCAGCGACGAGAGCGTCTCGCGTGGACGGACGTCGGCGAGGGCGGCGACGACGGCGTCGGTATCGAGGGCCGTCGCCGTCGCCGCGGTCGCGAGTGTCTGTCGCTCGCCGGTCGCCGCGGTGCCGCCGTCGGTCGTCGCCCTCCCGACGCGAACCGCCGGGAGCGTCGTCTCGACGCCGTGGCAGACGGCGTAGTCGTGGTCGGGAGCGAGGCGGTCGAGGACGCTCGCCACGTCGCCGGGACCGGTGCCCCGCCAGCGGCCGTCTCCCACCCCGTAGCGAGTGGTCGCCGGACCGGTCCCAGTGTCGTTCCCCGCGTCGCGGTCGTCCGTCCGCCCCGTCACCACCCCGACCGCGCCCTCGCGAGCGAGGCGCTCGACTATGCGTTCGGCGGCAGTCGCCGCCTCGGCGGGTGGTCCCTCGACGGCGAACGGCTTCATGGCGGCCGATGGGCGTCGCCCGGCTTGTACCTGTCGCGGTGAGAGACCGTGAGACCGGAGCGGACGGGACGGGGGCTCGCGGGGGCAGTCCGGGCACTGCCCGACCGGGGTTGACAATTCTTAAGGGGGGGTCGCGGGTATCGAAGGCAGGATGAAGGTGGTCGTCTCTGTCGGCGGGAGCGTGCTCGTCCCCTCGGTGGAGGCGGATCGGGTCGCCGAGCACGCGGCCGTTCTCGAGTCTCTCGCGAGCGAGGGGCGGACGCTGGGCGCCGTCGTCGGCGGCGGCACCACCGCCCGCGACTACATCGGCGTCGCCCGCGACCTGGGTGCCAACGAGATGGTCCTCGACGAGGTGGGCATCGCCGCCACGCGGCTGAACGCCCGGCTACTCATCGCCGCTCTCGGCGAGACGGCGACGCCGTCGCCGCCGGCGGACTACGAGGCCGCGGGCGCGGCGATGCGGCGCGGCGACCTGCCGGTGATGGGCGGCGTCACGCCGGCACAGACGACCGACGCCGTCGCCGCCGCCCTCGCGGAGTACACGAACGCGGACCTCCTGGTGTACGCCACCTCGGTGCCGGGCGTCTTCGACGCCGACCCGGAGGAGGACGCCGCGGCCCGCAAGTTCGACTCGCTGACGCCGGGCGAACTGGTAAACGTCATCACCGACCTCCAGATGAACGCCGGCGCCTCCGCGCCCGTGGACCTCATCGCCGCGAAGGTCATCGAGCGGGCGGGACTGCGGACCGTCGTCATCGACGGCACCGACCCGGACCGGGTGGCCCGGGCGGTCCGCCACGGCGACCACGAGGGGACCGACATCGTCCCGGAGGGACAGACCGACGAACCCACGTACTGGGCGGGCGATTCGTAAGTAGAGTCATGAGCACGGGCGAGGGTGCCGGGGACGGTGCCGAGACGGGACGGAGAGACGACCGGGCAGAGGTGCCGCCGGACCATCACGCCTTCTGGGCCGACGAGGTGGCCGACCGCATCGAGGCCCGCGACCCCGACGAGCCGATAGTCGTCAAGGGCGGCGTCTCGCCCTCCGGCGTCCCCCACCTCGGCCACGTCAACGAGGCACTGCGGGGCTACTACGTCGCGAGCGTCCTCCGCGAGCGAGGACACGCCGTCAGGCAGGTGTTCACCAGCGACGACCGCGACCCACTGCGCTCGATCCCCCACCGCCTGATGGACCTCGACGGCGAGTACGTCGAGCGGGGCGGCTTCGACGTCGGCGTCCTCGGGCGGAACCTCGGCCGGCCGCTGACGGACGTGCCCGACCCCTTCGGCTGCTGTGACTCCTTCGGCGACCACCAGACGACGCTCCTGCGGCGGGCCATCGACGCCGTCGGAGTGCCCGTCGAGTTCTACTCGGCGACCGAACTGTACGAGTCCGGTGCCTTCGACGCCGTCGCCGACCAGTTGCTCTCCGACCCGGCGGCGGCCCGGCGACTCCTCGCGGCGTACCAGGACTCGGTCGCCGCCGACGGCGACTACTGGCCCTTCCGGCCGCGGTGTGCGAACTGCGGCATCGTCACCGGCGGTGTCACGGGGTACGACCCCGATGCAGGCACCGTCTCGTACGTCTGCGAGGACGTCGAGGCGGGCGACCGCACCGTCGAGGGCTGTGGGCACGAGGGAGAGGCCACCACCCGGGACGGCAAGTTCCCGTGGCGCTTCGAGTGGCCGGCGCAGTGGGCCCACTTCGACGTGGACTTCGAGCCGTTCGGCAAGGACCACGCCGAGGGGTCGTGGCCCTCCGGGCAGGAGATAGCCGAGCGACTGCTCGGCATCGAGCCGCCGGAGCCGATGGTGTACGAGTGGTTCACGCTCGACGGCGCCGCGCTGTCTTCGTCCTCGGGCAACGTGGTCACCGTCGAGGAGGTCCTCGAACTCGTCGAGACCGACGTCCTGCGGTACTTCTTCGCGAAGGACCCCCGAAAACAACGCGACCTGGTCCTCGCGAACCTCGACGGCCTCGTGGACGAGTTCGACCGCCTCGAGCGGGCGTACTACGGCGAGGGAGACGACGAGGGCGGGGCCGGCGACGACGCCGCCCTCGCGGAGCGGGCCTACCCGTTCGTCCTCGACTCACGACGTGTCCCCGACGGGGCAGTCGCGGCCGACGAGGCCTCGGCCGACCTGCGGGCGACGCTCGACGCCCTCGCGACCGACGACCCCGACTCGGGGGACTTCGACCGCCTGCGGACCTTCCTCGACGGCGTCTTCCACGAGCGCGTGCGGGTGCCGTACCGCTTCGCGGCGGTTCTCGGGATGACCGACCGGGCGGACGTCCGGGAGGACATCGCCCGCCGCGAGGGTCACGTCTCCGAGAACGCCCCGGAGTGGGCCGTCGAACTCGCCCTCTCGCGAGTGGAGCGAGCGCGGTCGTGGGCGAGTCACACTGGGAACCGCTACGACTACCGGGTGAAGCGCGAGGAGTTGCCGACGACGGACGTGGACGACGACGTGGCGGCGGCACTGGCGGACGTCGCGGACGTGGTGGCCGCGGGCGGTGACGGCGACGCGGTCCAGTCGGCGGTGTACGAGGCGGCCGACCGGCACGGCGTCGCGGCGGCAGACGTGTTCGCGGCTGGCTACCGCCTCTTCTTCGACGACGACGAGGGACCGCGACTGGGGCCCTTCCTCGCCGACCTCGACCGGGAGTTCGTCGTCGGCCGCCTCCGCCGCGAGCGGTAGCGGGCACGGACCAGAGAGACCGGGGAGTAACGCTCATTCGGCGGGCGAATCCGGCGACGGCGGCGCGTAACCGAAGACACAAAGGCACGCCACACGGAAGGGGGAGCAATGGTAGATCCGCTGACCTGGATCGCGGTGGGGGTTCTCGGGTACACGCTGGTCGTGTACGTTCTCGACCGGCGTGGACTCCTCCCCGACGCAGTCCGGGTTCAGGGACCGATCACGACGCTGCACACGCAGTCTGGCAAGCGGTTTCTCGACTGGCTGGCCGGCCCGAAGCGGTTCTGGCGGGCGTGGGCCAACTTCGGCGTCGGTATCGCTCTCGTCGTGATGTTCGGTGCCTTCCTCTTCTTACTGGTCTCTGCGTTCTCCGCCCTGCAGAACCCGCCCGAGGCGACGGCCGTCAACCAGCCCCGGAACGTCCTCGTGATCCCCGGCGTCAACGACTTCCTCCCGCTGTCGGTCGCACCCGAGATAGTGCTCGGTCTGGTGGTCGGTCTCGTCGTCCACGAGGGCGGGCACGGACTGCTCTGTCGCGTCGAGGACATCGAGATCGAGTCGATGGGACTGGCCTTCCTCGCGTTCGTCCCGATGGGCGCGTTCGTCGCGCCCGACGAGGAGTCACAGGAGCGTGCCTCCCGCGGCGGCAAGACGCGGATGTTCGCCGCCGGCGTCACCAACAACTTCGCGATCACGCTCGTCGCCTTCGCCCTCCTCTTCGGGCCGGTGATAGCCTCCATCGGGGTCGCGCCCGGGGCGGCCGTCGGAGGGGTGGTGCCGAACTCCTCGGCCGACCGGGCCGGAATCGACCCCGGCGACCGGGTGACGGCCGTGGACGGCCAACCGGTATCGAACGACAACCTCACCGACGTCCTCGCTGGGGCCGAAGACAGGGAGGTGACCGTGACGCTCGGCGACGGCACGGAGACGACCGTCGAGCGCCGCCTCCTCGTGACCGGTGCCGTCGAGAGGTCACCCGCGGACCTCGCGAGCGGCGCGACCGTCGAACGGGTCAACGGCGAGGCCGTCTTCACCGAGGGTCGGTTCCGCGAGATAGTCGAGGGCAACGAGACGATCACCGTCGAGACGGCCGACGGCGAGACGAGCACGTTCCCCGCGGGCGCCTACGTCACCGTCATCGAGGGAGACCCGCTGAACCGCTCGGGCGCCCCGACCGAACGGGTCGTGATCACCCGACTCGACGGAACCGCGGCCGACCCACGCATCGACTCGACGGGTGACCTCATCGAGGCCCTCGACGAGACCAGTCCCGGCGACGAGGTCGGCGTCGTCGCCTACGTGGACGGCGAGCGGCGGACGTATAACGTCACGCTCGCGGAGAGTCCGAACGACGACGGCGGCTTCCTCGGCATCCGCGCGTTCCGCGGCACCACCGGTCTCACCGTTGACGGCTTCGGCGTCCGCACCTACCCCGCCGGGGAGTACCTCGCCGCCCTCGGCGGCAGCGGCGGCGAGGGCGGCGGTGGCTTCGGTGCCCTCGGCGAGTCCTTCTTCGGGAAGATGATCGTCGCGCTCTACCTGCCCATAAGCGGCGTGGTCGGGCCGTTCCCGTTCAACTTCGCGGGGTTCACCGGGGTCAACCTCAACTTCTACACGCCCGTCGGGCCGCTCGCCGGTCTCGGCGGCGGCGTCTTCCTGCTCGCGAACGTGCTGTTCTGGATCGGCTGGATCAACGTCCAGTTGGGCTTTTTCAACTGCATCCCGACGTTCCCGCTGGACGGCGGACACATCCTCCGGTCGAGCGCCGAGGCGGTCGTCTCCCGCCTGCCGGTCGAGGCCTCCCGGGGCGTCATCCGGACCATCACCACCACCGTCGGGCTGACGATGGTCGTCAGCTTCGTGTTACTGGTACTCGGCCCGCAACTGCTGGGCTGAGGTCGACCGCCTTCACCCCCAGAGGGGTGGACGTCCGCCTCGGTACCTTCTTCAGCGGGAGAGTCCCGCCGTTCACGGCGTTGGCGAGACGCGAAGCGTCTCGTTCGCTCACCAGAACGTTCCGCGTTCTGGGGACGGGAGTGCATCGCGTCCACTTTCACTGCGCTTTCCACGCAGTTATGTCGGTCGGGGTCGACTGTGCGGTAACTCAAGCGCCGAAATCAATCTGGGTACCACTGGAGGTCCACCCCGCCGAGACGCACCACGCGGTGCTTCCAGTACCCCTGCCCCTGCAACACGGGATGGAGTGACGGCACGACCAATCCAACCCCTCCGGCGGTTGAGCCTGCCCACCGTGGCAGACAGGGCAGGCAGGCCGATGGCACGGCCC
>CAZEIO010000012.1:12285-21180 GCA_964512525.1 uncultured Halobacteriales archaeon | reverse complement strand
GGTTCGAATCCGGTCCCACGCACTCGCCACGAACACACCGTGAGCCGCGGGTGCGAGATGGAGATTCGAATCCTGGAAGGAACGCGCAGCGAACGGACGTGAGCGAGCATTTCTCCGTCCGGTTCGGATCCGGTCCCGCGCATACCGTCTCGAACGGACGTGAGAGACGTGTCTGCGTAACGGATTCGAAGCAGGGAACGGAGCGAAGTGGAGTGACTGAGGTTCGAATCCGGTCCCACGCACTCGCCACGAACACACCGTGAGCCGCGGGTGCGAGATGGAGATTCGAACGAGAGACCGCCGAGCGAAGCGAGATGGTCGCGTGGTCCGAGTCCGGTTCACCTCCGTGAGAGACCCCCGTCGAACCCTCAGGAGCGCCGGATCTCGACCTCTCGTGGCGTCACGTCCACCACGCGGCCGTCGATGGGAGCGTGATGAGCGACGCAGAACCCGTCGCCCTGCGGTTCGGGATCGGCGATCCGGTCGCCACGTTCGACCTGGTCGCCGAGAGCGACGGTGGCGGTCGAGGGGGCGACCAGGTCGCGGTACGCCTCGTTCGTGACGATTGGTACGTGGACCCGGTCGGGCTCGAGACGAGTCGGGTCCGTGTCCGGGTCCTCGACGGTCCAGTCCGCGGCGTCGAGGACGTTCACCCGTCCGTTGCCGTAGGTGTTCGCCTCGACGGTCGCGCGGTCGAGCAACAGCAGACAGTTCGTTCGCTTGCGGACGCCGAAACGGTCGGGCGGGCGGTGCACCTCGAAGCACCACCCCGGTCCGCCGGCCACGAGGACGCGGTCGTCGGGGACGGCACCGGGGTCCGCGCCGACGGCCGAGAGGAGGTCGGCCGCGGCGGTGCCGACTGGCACCTCGAACATCCCGTGGTCGAGGCGCTCGCCGCCGGCGTCCACGCCGTCCGCGTGGACCCACTTCCGCAGTACCGGGGCGTCATCGCCGACGGCGCGACAGATGTTCACCACCGTCTCGGTGTTCTGGACTATCCAGCCGTAGTCCACGGGCAGGTCCTTGCCGATGACGGTGCCCGTCGCGACCCGGAGGAGCACGTTCTCCATGCCGTACTCGTAGGTGTCGTCGGTGTAGGCGAAGACGACGCCCGACGTCTCGGCCGGGTCCAGCGGAAGGTCCTCCGGCTCGTACACCGTCGCGTCGGTCGCCGCCTCAAGCGGCCGGTGCCAGCGCTCCCGGTCCTTCGCCTTCGCGCCGACGACGACGGACTGGAGGCCGGCGTCGAGGAGACCGTCGAAGAATGTCGCCAGTTCGTCGGCGTACCGGCGACCGAGCCACTTGTCCACGAAACAGTTCGGCTCGCTCTCCTGGTGGTTGACGAGGAGGTGGTCCACGTCGTCGCGGTCGCGCCACTTGACGTAGGTCGGGAACCCGCCGCCGCCGGCACCGGAGAGACCAGCCTCCCGCAGGACCGACGACAGGCTGGCGGCGTCCAGGTCGTCGAGTCGGTCGCGGGGCTTCGGCACGGACCCACTCGCCCCGAGTCGGGCATAAGGATTGTGCCCCCAGGGCCGTGGCCCAGTGACCCGACTACAGGAGACCGAGGTCCTCGGCGACCATCTCCTGCAGGCGCTCGGCCACCGCGCGGTCCACGCGTGCCACGTCGTCGCCGTCGTGGAGGTTGTCGTTGTGTCGCTCGACCGCGTCGGCGACCTCCGAGAGGGCGACGCGCGTCTCCGAGTCACAGGCTGGACAGACCACCGGTACCGTCGGCTCGTCGGCCATCGACGGCTATTCTCGGACGGGCAGAATGAGTCTTCCGTCTCGTCAGCGGACGCCGACAGCTCCCGCCACCAGTGCGGCGACGACGACGAACAGGCCGACGCGGATGACGACGTCTTCGACGCGACTCGTCCGACTCGCGGCGTACTGACCGGCCTCCCGTGGCCGCCCGAGGACGAGGTCTGCCGTCCACGCGAGTACGTAGGCACCGACCGCGACCAGACCGAAACTCGTCACCAGCAACAGCCCCACCTCCCGTCCCGTCGGGCCGGTCCACGTCACGGCCCGCCCTGTGTCACGGACGTACCTAACTCGTTCGCCGCGACAGACGCAGGTCTGACGGTGCGGGCGAGGGCGCACGTCTCGAAGACCGTGCGTGCCGCGTCGGCCTACACCGGCCGTGCGACGACGGCGGTGAACGGGTCGCGCCCGTCGGCTTCGTGGCCGTCATGGACGACGGTCGTCCGTTCGAGGGCGGCCGCGTGGGCGTAGGACTCCACGAGTTCCGCCCGCCCGTCCGTGTCTGCCTCGCGCCACGCCCGGACGGCTTTCGTCGGGAACATCCGGTTCGAGAAGGAGACGACGAGGACGCCACCGGGCGCCAGGACGCGAGCGAACTCACGGAACACTGCCGCCGGTCGCGTGAGGTACTGGACGGAGACGGCACAGCAGACGGCGTCGAAGGCGTCCTCGGGGAGCGGGAGCGAGGGGTTGGCGTTGAGGTCCCGGACGAACCAGCGGTCGAGCCGGTCGTTCGCGGCGAGTTCCTCGCCGTTCAGCCCGTGCCCGACCACCTCCGCGAGTTCGACATCGGGGAGGTGAGATATCCAACTCGACGTGGCGTCGAACACCCGGTCGCCGGGTGACAGCAACTCGGCGTACAGCGCGGTGAGTCGGTCGCGGAAGGCGTCGTCCACGTGGGTCACGAACCGTGGCTGGGCGTAGAAGGCCGTGTCTTCGCGCTCGTCGAGGCGCTCGCGGTCGGCCTCCGAGAGAACCTCTCGCATCGATCGCCCTCGGTCGGCGAGCCACAAGAGGTCGTCGCCCGGGGGGTCGTGGGTGCCGCCGTCGGCGCACCTCAGCGCGTCTCGAAGTCGTCCGGTGGCCCCTCGCAGTCCGAGTCTTCGGCCCAGTGCGACCGGAAGGCCGGGAGGGCGTTGAACACGGCGTCCGAACACGCGGGACAGGGGACGCGCCAGCCACGACCGGGCCGGTCGAGCCACGGGAACGTCCCGTCCGGCCGGCGGACGGACACGCCACCGACCGCGCTCACCACGACGCCGTCGTCGGCGAGAGCGGCGACGAGGGGATGGTCGCCGATGCCGCCCGCGTCGTCGTCGCGCTGGCGACGGAGACGCTCGACCACGGTCACCACCGTCGCGTACTCGGAGTCGGTGAGACCCGTGACCGACGAGGGCGGCCGGGACGGCGGGCCGTCACACCGCCGGGCATCGACCCAGTGGTCCACGAACGACGTGACGGTGTTGTTGACCGACCGCCCGCAGGTGGGACAGGCCGCCCGCCAGTCTGCACGGCTCCCGTCGAACAGCGGGAACGCACTCGGAACGTCGGGCACGTCGTCGGCGTTCGACCCCGATTCGGCCCCGGACGAGTCGCCCGTCACACCGCTGTCCCGGAGGACGCGGGTCAGGCCGTCTCGCAGCGCGGCGGCCGACGGTCTCGCCGCCGGGTCCACGGCCACCGCAGAGAGGACGATGCCGTCCACGGCGTCCGGGAGCGTCGGGACGAGCGTACTCGGTGGGACTGCCGAGGCGGTCCCAGTCGGTGTCCCGTCGTACGGCACTGCACCCGTGAGGAGCCAGTACGCCAGGGCACCGAGACCGTACACGTCTGCCGGTGGCCCGGCCGCCTCGCTGCCTGCCTCGGGAGCGAGGAAGTCACTCCCGTCGGGCACCGACGAGACCGACCCGGACCGGGCACCGACGACGCCGATCCCACCGGGTCGGTCGCCGTCGCCCGCCGCACTCGTCTCGAGCCGACGGCCGGCCAGTCCCCAGTCCACCACTCGCGGTAGTTCCCACGTCCCCGGGTCGGGACCGGGCCAGCAGCGCACGGTTGCCGGTGTCGGGGCACCGTGAACGACGTCGCGGTCGTGGGCGGTCGCGAACCCGTCGGCGAGGGTGGCGACTGTCCACACTGCCTGCGCCGTGGGGAGGGGTACGTCGAGACCGGTCGGGGTCGAGCCGAGAGGTAGCGGCGGGCGCTCGGCGACGACCCACGACCGGGGCTTCTTGCCGGCGGCCGAGAGCGTCGCCGCCACCGCGACGTCGGCCGTCGCCCGCCAGTCGTCGGCGGCCTCCGTGAGTGCGCGCCCCGTCGGTCCCCGGCGGCCCTCGACCTCCGCGAGGGCAGCACCGACGCCGTCCACGCGCACCTCGTGGACCGTCACGCCGTCGGCCGACGCGATCGTCTCTCGTCGGTCGAGATCGGTGTAGGCGACGGTCTGGGTCGGCAGTGACGGCACCGCCGCCGGGTCCGGCACGGCGGGGAGGTCGAGGTCGTCCATGCCCGTATCAGGGTGGGACAGTTATTCGGTCTTGCGCCGGGACGGCAACCGACGCGACCCGGTGCCGGTTCGCCGCCCCGAAACGGTTTAGTTCGCCCTCGGCCCGGGGCCTGTCGTGACACCGCCAGGGTCGGACCTGACCTCCGGGAACCGCGAGACAACGGCGTCGGCCGGCGACGCCGACCGTGCGACGGCCGCCGATTCGCGCGAGGCAAGCGAGGGCGACGGCGCGACCGCGGCCAGCGACTCGCCTCCCGTCCACAACCCGGTGACGGGTATCACGGTCCGCGTCCCGGCCGAGTACGACCGGGCGGCGTTGTCTGGCGTCGCCGCCGACACCGACGACCCCGACGCCGTAGAAATACGCCTCGCACCGGGGGCGAGCGGCCCGCCCGAACACGTCCATCCCGCGATCGAGGAGCGGTTCGTGGTCACCGAGGGGACGGTGGCCTTCCGGGTGGACGGTCGCGAGCGCAGTCTCGGTCCCGGCACCACGGTCCGCGTCTCGCCCGGCACCGCCCACGGGTTCGCCAATCCCGACGACGCCCCCGCACGGATGTACGGCCGGACCGTCCCGGAGGACCGCGAACTGGGCGCCGTCGTCGCGACGCTGTTCGGCCTCGCGGCCGAGGGCCGTACCGACGACGCCGGGCGACCGGGACCACTTCAGGGGGCAGCCATCGCCGAACGCGACGCGGGGACTTACCTCGCCGGTCTTCCGATTTCGCTCCAGCGAGCCTACGGCCGCCTCCTCGGGCCGGTCGCCCGGCGGTTCGGGTACGAGGCGACGTACGACCGCTACCTCGACGAGGCGTTCTGGCGGGAGCGGTCGCGGGCCGACGAGCGTCGCGGTGTTCCGGACGCGGAGAGCGACTGACCCACTCCGCACCCCGGTTCGACCGCCGGGCAGAGCGCACTTATTTGACGACGCCGGCCGGACCGGCGAACGAGCATGACGGAGTCTTCGTCAGGAAGACACGCACACGGCGACAGTCGGGCGAGCAAGCGGTCCCGTGGAGGTGGTCTTCCGTGTCGATGACGCCGACGGACGGGTCGCCACCGTTCACCCTCGCGGCGGCCGGCGTCGCGGCACTCGGCTGTGTCGTCGCCGTCCTGTCGCCGTTCGTCGGGACACCCTCGGCCGCCTTCCGCGGGAGCATCGTCGCGTCGGGTCTCGTTGGACTCGTGTTCGCCGTCCAGAACCTCCGGGTCCTGCGGGCGACGGGCCGCGCACGACTCGCGCCGGCGGCGATGGTGACCGTCTTCGGATTCATCTTCACCGTCTCACCCCTCCTGTACGAGAGCGTGGGCACGGTCACGACGGCGACGGCACAGACCGCCGGCGTCCTGACTGCAGCCTTCGCCGGCTACACGGCTATCGAGTCACTGGAGGCGCTTGCCGGCGTCACGCCCTGAGGACAGTCCGGCTGCGAGAGCGGCCTGGCGCCGTCAGTCGTCACCAGCGGGGCCGTCCCTCCCTCCGCCAGCGTCGCCGTCGCCCGCTCCGTGTGCCGTCACGAGCGGCGATCCCGTGACCGGGTTCTCGCCGACGGTCGCGTCCACGTCGAACGCCGAGCGGAGCGTGTCGCTCTGGAGAACAGTCTCGGGCGGTCCCGCCGCCGCGACGCGCCCGTCGGCGAGGAGGACGAGACGGTCACAGAACCGCGCGGCGAGGTCGAGGTCGTGGATGGCCGCGACGGCGGCCCGCCCCTCGCCCACGAGGTCGCGGACGAGTTCGAGCGTGCCGACCTGGTTGCCGATGTCGAGGCTGGCGGTGGGCTCGTCGAGGACGAGTGCGTCGGCGTCCTGTGCGACGGCGCGCGCGAGGAGGACGCGGCTCCGTTCGCCGCCGCTGACGCTCTCGACCGGCCGGTCGGCGAGGTCCGCAACGCCGACGCGCTCCAGTGCGCGGTCCACGGCTCCGGGGTCGGGGTCGGCTCCGAACCGCGAGCGGTGGGGGTGACGACCCATCTCGACCACGGTGCGCACGTCGAAGGCGAAGCCGACGGTCGTGTCCTGCGGTACCGTCGCAACACGCCGACTCCGCTCCCGGGCCGACAGGTCCGCGGCGTTTTCGCCGTCCAGGCTGACCGTACCGGTGTCCGGCGACAGCGTCCCGTTCACCGTCCGCAGGAGCGTCGTCTTGCCGGCCCCGTTCGGGCCGACGAGACCGACGAGTTCCCCCGGTCGCGCCCGGAGAGAGACGCCGTCGAGGACGCGTTCGTCGCCGAGGGTGACCGAGACGTCACCGACGGCGATGCCACCGTCGGCCGTCCCCGCGTCGTCGTCCGCTCCGGCCGGTGGGGTCGAGCGACGACGACTCACAGCGCGTGCACCTCCCGACGACGGAGCAGCAACAGGAAAAACGGCGCCCCGAGAAAAGCGGTGACGATGCCGACGGGCAGTTCGACGGCGCCCGTCCGGGCGGCGGTGTCGGTCAGGACGAGAAAGGAGGCGCCGGCGAGGGCACTCGTCGGCAACAGCACCCGGTGGTCCGGTCCGACGACGAGACGGAGGAGGTGCGGGACGACCAGACCGACGAAACCGATGACCCCGGAGACGGCGACGGCGGCACCCGTGAGGACGCTCGCGACCGCGAGCAACAGCCGCTTCGTCCGCTCCACCTCGACGCCGAGGGCGGCGGCGTCTTCCTCGCCCAGCAACAGCAGGTTGAGTTCGTCCGCGTGGGCGTACAGGACGACGAAGGAGACGAAGGCGACGGGGACGACGACCGCCACCTTCCCCCACGTCGCCCACTGGAGGTGGCCGAGCAGCCAGAAGTACGCCTCGCGGAGCCCCCGACCGCTAGAGACGAGCATGTAGGCGACGACCGCCCCGAGGAACGTCTGCATCGCGACGCCGGCGAGCAGTAGCGTCGCCACGGGCGTCCGGCCGTTCTCCGTCGCAATCGCGTACACGAGGAAGGCCGCGGCGACGCTGCCGAGGAAGGCGGCGGCCGGCAGGCCCAGTGGAATCGACAACGGCGCGACGATGACGGCGACGGCACCGACGGCACCGCCGGAGGAGACGCCGACGATGGAGGGATCGGCCATCGGGTTGCGGAAGAATCCCTGCATCACCGTGCCGGCGGTCGCGAGCGCGAAGCCCACGGCGGCGCCGAGGACGACCCGTGGCAGGCGGAGGCTGACGACGATGGTCTGCCGGGCCTCGGTCACCGCGAACGCGAACGGCGAGACCCACTCGACGGCCACCACCGGGCCGGGGGTCCGCACCGCGCCTAGCCGCCAGCGTCCCCACTCGGGACTGGGCACGGGCACGCTGACGGCGTTCAGGGTCGCTCGGGCGACGACGCCGAAATCTATCGGGGAGTACCCGACGCGGGCACCCACGAGCACCGCCACCCCCAGAAGCGCCGCAAGCAGGCCGGAGTACACGACCGCCCGCGAGCGCACTCCCAGCGAGAGGGTCGGCAGAGCGGACCGGGAGAGCGACATCTCTGCCCAACTGCACTTGCTTTAGATAAATACTTATTGACTCGCCTCGGCGTGCCGACCATGCGACGTATCGGAGCCACGACGGTAGCGTTGCTGACGGTCGTCTCGCTGGTGGCCGCCGTCCCCCTCGGCGCGGCGGCGGGAGCGGTGGACGCTCCCGACACCGCCGACGCCGTGAGGGCGGGCGACGCGCCGCTCTCCACGAACCCCGCGCGAACGGGGTCTGTCCGGCAGGCGAGCCAGGCCGCCGAACAGTGCGAGAGCGGGTCTGCGTCGTACCCCGTCGAGGTCGAAGACGCCACCGGGGAGACGGTCACCATCTCCGAAGACCCCGACCGGGTCGTGACGCTCGCGCCGAGTGCCGCCCAGACCATGTGGGAACTCGACGCCCAAGACGAGGTCGTCGGCGTCTCACAGCTCGCTCTCTACCTCGAGGGCGCCGAGGAGAAGGCGAACGTCTCGGCACCCGGCTTCGGCAAGTACAACGCCGAGCGCATCGTCGAACTCGACCCCGACGTCGTCCTCGCGCCGAACGTCATCCCCACGCAGGAGGTGAACCGCCTGCGTGACGCCGGCCTGACGGTGTACAAGTTCGGCCCGGCGACGAGTATCGACGACGTCCGCGAGAAGACCCTCCTCACCGGTGCGCTGGTCGGGCACTGCCGGGACGCCCGGGACGCCGTGGCGTGGATGGACGCGAACCTCGAGGCGGCCGACGAGGCGGTCGGTGACCGCGTCACCCCGCGGGTACTCTACGTCTCCTTCGGATTCACCGCCGGCAGCGAGACCTTCATCGACGACGAGATAAGCGCCGCGGGCGGGACGAACATCGTCGCCGAGGCGGGCGTCTCCGGCTTCGGCGAGGTGAATCCCGAACTCGTCGCCCTCGGCGACCCGCAGTGGCTGGTGCTCACGAGCCAGTTCTCGACCATCCCCGAGCAGTCGCCGTACGACTCGACGACTGCGGTCGAGGAGGGCAACGTCGTCGTGATAAACCCGAACTGGCTGAACCAGCCGGCCCCTCGGAGCGTCGTCTTCGCCGTCCGGAACATGACCGAGGCGTTCCACGGCGAGGTGTACGGCCCCGAGGACTACGTGCCGCGGTCGGCCGTCGAGGAGACGCCCACGGCGACGTCCGAGCCGACCACCACCGACGAGACGCCGACC
>CAZEIO010000012.1:0-12185 GCA_964512525.1 uncultured Halobacteriales archaeon | reverse complement strand
GACGGCCACCGAGACGGAGAGCGAGGCACAGCCCGGCTTCGGGGTCGTGCTCGCCGCCGTCGCCCTCGTCGCGGCACTCGTCGTCCTGCGTCGCCGAGACTGAACCACTCCGGCGCTGCGGGTCGCCGGACCTCGATTCGGGCGCCAGTCGTCGCCCGCAGGCGCGACCACAACGCTTGAACGGCACCGCCACGGACAGTGTGGCGTGACCGAGAACAGCATCTACCCCGCGTACCTCGACGCGGCGTGTACCCGCGCGGAGGGCCGACGGGTCCCGGAGGACCTGGCCGTCGAAGAGCCGACGGCCGACGAGATAGCCAAGGCCGTCCAACAGGTGGGGTACGACGCACGCATCGAGCGAGACGTGGCCTACTCTCGCGAGCACTGGCGCGAGCGCGGCCGGGTCGTCGTCCGTGACGCAGAGGACGCGACGAAAAACGACGTCGTGCAGGCAGTCGCAGCCTACGTGACTGCCCTCCGAGAGTGAGCGGACTGCGGCCGGCGGGCGAGGTGGTGCGGGCTACCGGCGGTCTCGCGATACTCCGGGCGGACGCGACGCTCGACCCGGAGTCGGTAGCGCGCGACGACCCGACGCCTGCGCTGACGGCGGCCGGTCTGCCCCTCGTCGGCGACGAGGTGGTGGACGCCACCCTCGACGCCGTGGGCAGCGTCGTCGAGACGTTCGGCCCACTCGCCCGCCCCTACCTCGCCGTCCGGGTGGACGAACCGGCGACGCTCATCGGCGAGCGACTCTACGTTCGCCAGCGATGAGCGAGGCCGCCCGGTCGGCGGGGCCGTCGATCGCGACGCTTTTCGGGGTCGTGGGGCTGTTCGTCGCGGTCCAGGTCGGCGCACTCGCGTTCGCGGCCCCGTTCGCCGGGGGCGGCGCCGGAGCGGTCGAGAACCCCGGCGACCCGACGTTCGGTATCCTCTACCTCGCGGGCGTCCTCGTCGTTTCGGGGGCGCTCCTGGTCGCGGTCCGCCGCGGCGCGACGTGGGTACTGCGAGTCTTCGCCGTGGCCGCGTCGGGACTGCTCTCGTGGTTCGTCCTCGTCGCCCTGTTGCCCCCCGTGGTGGTCGCCGGTATCGACCTCCCGGCGACCGTGGGGGCACTCGCGCTCGTCGGCGCACTCCTCGCCCACCCGGAGTGGTACGTCATCGACACCGTCGGCGTGATAACGGGCGCCGGTGCGGCGGGACTGGTCGGCGTGACTCTCGGCGTCCTCCCGGTGCTGGTGTTGCTCACGGCGCTGACGCTGTACGACGCTCTCGCCGTGTACGGGACGGGCCACATGGACACGCTCGCCGGCGGCGCCGTGGACTCGCGGGCACCGGTCCTGTTCGTCGTCCCCGGTGACCGCACGTTCTCGTACCTCGGCGGCGACGCGGAGTCGGACACGGAGGAGAGTGCGGACGCAGAGGAGAGCGGCCGGCCACGCCCCGACGGCGGCCACCCGACGCCCGGCGACCGAGGTGTGGCGCCGACCGACGGCGCCCTCCTCGTGGGTCTCGGCGACGCGGTGATGCCGACGACCCTGGCCGTCAGTGCCGTCGCCTACCTGCCCGCGTCGCTGCTCGACGTCCCCGTCGTCGCACTGAACCTGCCGGCACTCGGGGCCGTCCTCGGCACGCTCGCCGGTCTCGCGACGCTCCTGTTCGTCGTGGACGGCGGTCGCGCCCACGCGGGCCTGCCACCGCTGAACGGCGGTGCCGTCCTGGGCTACCTCGCGGGCGCACTCGCGGCGGGTGTGCCGCTCGCGGAGGCCCTCGGCCTCGCCCAGTACCTCTGAACGACACGCACTTCAGGCGGCCCTCCCCAGTCGCTCCCGTGAGCGAACCGGCGGCGACGGACGTGGACGCCCACGGCGAGACCGGTGCGGCAGGCGAGGACGCGGCGACCGCCGACGAGAAGACGTTCGAACCGCTGGCGGTGGGGGGCGTCTTCCTCCTGTTCGCGCTGACGATAGCGGGTGGCCTCGCGATGGTCGGACCCTTCCGCGACGCCCAGTTGCAGGCCTTCGAGGACCCGACCGCGCTGTCGAACGTTGCCCTCATCGTCGGCGAGGTGCTCGTGGCGACGCTGCTGTTGTTGCTCGCCTTCCGCTACGACCGCGGCGAGACGGCGATTCGGCTGTTCGTCCTCGGCACCGTTGCGCTGCTGGTGCAGTACCCCGTCGCTCTCGTTCTCCCCGCCGGCGTCCCCGCGGCGGAGTGGGTCGGACTCGGCGTCGGGGCAGTCGTCGCCGCCGTCCTGTGGGTGTACCCGGAGTGGTGGGTCGTGGACGCCGCGGCCGTCGGCTTCGGGGCGACGGCGGTGGCGCTGTTCGGCGCCAGCCTGTCGCCGCTGCCGGTCCTCCTGTTGCTCGGCCTGATGGCCGCCTACGACGCCTACTCCGTGTACGTCAGTGAGCACATGCAGTCGCTGGGCGGCGGCATCGTGGACCTGAAACTGCCGATGGTCTTCGTCGTCCCCGTGGACCGTGACTTCTCGCTGCTGACGGTTCACGACCTCGAGGAACTGTCCCGCGGCGCGATGCTCTTGGGACTGGGCGACGCCATCTTCCCGGGTCTGCTCGCGGCCAGCGCTGCCGTCTTCCTCGACGCGCCGGCGGTGGTCGGCGGTCTCAACGCGCCGGCACTCGGGGCGTTTGCCGGCGCACTCGTCGGGATGGTGGTCCTCGAGACGATACTGTACACCTTCCGGCGTGCCCACGCCGGCCTGCCGGCGCTGAACGGGGGTGTCGTCGCGGGGTACCTCGTCGGGGCCGCCCTCGGGGGGGTACCGCTCGCGACGGCGACGGGTCTGGCGCCGTACCTCTGACCCGCCCGGTCAGTCCTCTCGCCCGGGCATGGCCTCGCTCGCCGGTGCCACGTCGATGGTCGTCCCGCGGCCGCGCTCTGCGGCCCGCTCGTACAGCATGTGTGCGGCGGCGACCGTCTCGATGGCGGTCCCGCCGGAGTCGAAGACGGTGACGTCGTCGGGCGACTCCCGGCCGGGTTCGACGCCGGCGACCACCGCCCCGAGTTCCGCGTGAACGTCGTCCTCGTCCACGACGCCCGCCTCGACCGCGTCGAGGAACGACCCGGCGTCGATGGTCGCGCGCTCCCGGAGGTCCGGGACGTACTTCGCGCGACGGATCGTCTCGGCGTCGAGTTCGTTCTTGTCGGGGTCGTACTGCCCGACGGCAGTGACGTGGGTCCCCGGCGCGAGGAGCGAGCCGTCGAACACCGGTTCGCTCGCCGTCGTCGCGGTGACGACGGCGTCGGCTCCCTCGACCGCCGCGGCACTCGACGCGACGGCGGCCACCGTCGGTTCCAGTCGCTCGTTCATCCGGGCGGCGAAGGTCTCGCGGTGTGCCTTCGTCGGGGAGTACACCTCGACGCGCTCCCAGTCGCGCACGGTCGCGGCCGCGAGCAACTGGCCGCGGGCCTGCGTCCCGGACCCGACGACCGCGAGGTCTGTGGCGTCCTCGCGTGCGAGGGCGTCGATGCCCACGGCCCCCGTCGCGCCGGTCTTGTAGGGGTTCATCGCGGCGCCGTCCACGACCGCGAGCGGTTCGCCGGTCTCGCTGTCGAACACCGGCGTCAGGAACCACGCGTCGCCGCTCGCGAACCCGGCCGCGTACATGTAGCCACCCATGGCGGCCGTGTCGGGCAGGATGGCCGTGTAGCCGGTCAGCATCCCGCCGGGGTCCGCCCGGGTGACTCGCGTCCGGGGCCGGGCGTCGGCCCCCTCGCCGCGCTGGCGGTAGCCCTCGCGGACGGCCGCCACGTACTCCGCGGGCGTCGCGAGGTCGGCGACCTCCTCGCTCGTCAGGTACAGCGCCTCGGTCATGAGTGCGTGGTCGGGCGACCGTGGTAAATGCCTACCGTCGTCGGCGGTGCCGGGACCGTGGCGTTGAAGCCCGGTGGGGGCACAGGTGGGAGAAACGTGGACCGCAACGACCGGGCCATCGTCGGACTCGTGATGCTCGCGCACGCGATGGTCCACACGTACGAACTGTCGGTGCCCATCTTCATCGGCTACTGGCTCGGGGCGTTCGATGTGACCGAAGCCGCCATCGGTCTCGTCGTAACCGTCGGCTACGCCGCCTTCGGACTCGGGGCGCTGCCGGGGGGCATCCTCGCCGACGTCGTCGGCTCTCGGCGGCTCATCGCCGTCTGCCTCCTGGGTATGGGCGGCTCGTTCGTCGTCCTCTCGCAGGCAGGGGGGCTGGTGACCATCGCCGTCGCACTCCTCCTCTGGGGCGTCGCCGCCTCCGTGTACCACCCTTCGGGACTCTCGCTCATCAGCAAGGGCGTGCGAGACCGCGGGTCGGGATTCGCCTACCACGGGATGGCCGGCAACCTCGGCATCGCCGTCGGGCCGCTGGTCACGTCGCTGTTGCTCATCGCCCTCGACTGGCGGACGGTCGCGGCACTCCTGTCCGTGCCCGCCGTCGTCGCCGCCGCCTACGCCGTCTGGGTGGACGTCGACGAGACGGCGGCCGTGGACGCGCCAGAACCAGCGACCGACGGCGGCGAGGAGGCCTCCGGCGAAACGAGCGACTCGCGGGCCGAGTCCGTCGAGTCACTCGGCGAGTTCGTCACGGGGACGCGTGCGCTGTTCTCCGGGTCCTTCGCGCTCGTCTTCCTCGTCGTCGTCGCGTCGGGGCTGTTCTACCGGGGCGTGCTCACCTTCCTGCCCGAGATACTCGGGGAGTTCCCGACCTTCGACGCGGTGACGCTCGGCGGCATCGACCTCGAGCCGTCACGCTACGCGTACGTCGGCCTCCTCGGCGTCGGCATGGCGGGACAGTACGTCGGCGGTCGCCTGACGGACCGTATCTACCCCCCGGTCGGACTCGCCGCCGGCTTCGCCACGCTCGCGACGCTCGCACTCGTCTTCATCCCCGCCGTCGAGGTTGGTCTCGTCGGCTTCCTCGTCGCCGGAACGCTGTTGGGCTTTTTCCTGTTCGTCGTCCAGCCGCTGTACCAGGCGACGGTGGCCGAACTCACGCCCGCCGGCACCCGCGGACTCTCCTACGGCTACACCTACCTCGGGGTGTTCGGCGTCGGCGCACTCGGCGGGGCTCTCGCCGGGTTCGTCCTCACGCAGGCCGGCGACGCAGCGCTGTTCGTCGTCCTCGCACTCGTCGCGGCCGCCGGGTCGGCCGTCGGCGTCGTCCTCAGTCGCGGGCGGAGCGACGACCCGTCGGCGTCCTGAGTCGGGCCACGGCCGCGAGCGACCCTCGCCACGCCAGCAGTGCCACGAGGACGCCGCCGGTCAGGACGAGCGGGAACGGCCACGTCGTGCCGCCAGCGAGAAGCGGCGACGCTCGCAGCAGTAACCCCACGTTCGCGCCCGCCAGCCACGCGCCGGTGACGAGTCGCAGTTCCCGTCGCGGGTCGCTCGCGCGATAGACGCCGACCAGACTCGCCGCGACCAGCCACCCGAACAGGAACGGCACCAGCGTCTCGGCCGCCGACAGCGGTTCCGTGAGAGGGTTCGTCCCGTGACTCGAGTCGCCGGCGACGACCACCCCGACGACGACGAGGGCGTCGCCGACCGCGACGCGTCGTCGGGTCCGGTCCATGCCACCGGTCGTGCCCGGAGAGGCATGTCGGCTACGGTCGGTCACCGTCGCGTCGCCCTCGCCGGTCAGGCGACACCCGCGACCGTGTAGCCGAAGCCGGCTTCGACCACGGTCGCCCGCAGGCCGGCCGCCTCCACGACGCCCGCGAGCGACCGCGGCGTGCGGAAGGTGGATCCGAAGCGGACCAGTCTCTCCGCGGCGACCAGTGCCCGTCCGCGGACCGTCTCGGGGTCGAACTCCCGCACGACCACGACGCCGCCGGGCGCGAGGGCGCGAGCGACCTCCTCGAATACGGTCTCGTGGTCGGGCATGTGGTGGAGTGCGTCCACGACGACGACGGCGTCGAGGGCGTCGGTCGCGACCGGCAGGCGGGTCGCGTCGGCGCGGACGGCGGGGAAACCGTTCCGGTGGGCCCGCCGGACCATCTCCCCCGCGACGTCCACGACGGTCCAGTTCGCGTCCGCTGCCGCCCGCGCACCGCGTCCCGGCCCACCCCCCAGGTCGATACCCGTGACCAGTTCTCGCTCGGCGAGTGCGAGACCGTCCCGCAGTGCGCGAGCGTCCGCTGGCGGCATCAGGCGGTCGTACAGGCCGGCCAGACGACCGAAGAGGACCCGGTCGGCGAGCCGGTCGCCGTCGGCTGGACCACGCATACTCTCGAAAGCGGCTGGGAGGGCATCCTCTTTCTGGGTGACCGACCGGCCGGACGTATTAAGTCGGCTGACCGCTAAGGGGTGGCTACCATACCCCGATGTCCGAACAAGCAACCGTCTTAATCGTCGACGACGAGCCCTCAATCACGGACCTGTACGCACTGCGTCTCGAGGGGGAGTACGACGTGCGAACGGCCTACGACGGGGAGACGGCCCTCGAGAAGGTCGACGAGGACGTGGACGTCGTCCTCCTCGACAGGCGGATGCCGGACCTCTCGGGCGACGAGGTACTGACCCAGATTCAGGAGCGCGGGCTGGACCCCGGCGTGGCGATGGTGACCGCGGTCGATCCCGACTTCGACATCCTCGAACTGGGGTTCGACGCCTACGTCGTCAAGCCAGTCCCGGAGGAGAAACTCCGCGAGACGGTGGAGACGCTGTTGCGTCGCTCCACCTACGACACGAAACTCCAGGAACTCACCTCGCTGATGTCGAAGCGGGCCGCACTCAAGTCGGAAATTAGCCCGGACGAACTCGAGGACAACGACCGCTATCGTGAACTCTCCGAGCGCATCGAGACCCTCCGTGACGAACTCGACGACACCGTGGACGAACTCGACGAGGAGGACTTCAGCGCCGCCTTCTACGCCCTCTCTCGCGGCCGGGACTGACTCGCCTCGCGCGGCCCCCGGCAGTCGGTGGTCTGCCGGCCGATCACGATCGCTCACCCTGCACTGGCTGGACCGTCCGTCGCGAGCGCCGACCGTGACGTCCCGCGACCGCGTCACAACCCACTTGTGCCGTCGTCGCGTGTCTGGCGCATGGCCACGACCGACGAACAGCGTCAGGCGGCGGCCTCGGTGACCGTCCTCGACTACGGTCTCGGGAACCTCCGCAGCGTGACGCGTGGGCTCGAGCGAGCGGGCGCCTCGGTGACCGTCTCCGAGGACCCGGACGCCATCGCGTCGGCCGACGGCGTCGTTCTCCCCGGCGTCGGTGCGTTCCGCGAGGGGGTCGAGAACGCCGGGCCGTACCGCGAACCGCTGGTCGAGGCGGCCGCGGCGGGGACCCCAATCTTCGGCATCTGTCTGGGGATGCAGATGCTCCTCACCACGAGCGAGGAGGCCGACCACGCCGGCGAGGGCGAGGTGCGAGGTCTCGACCTCGTGCCGGGCGAGAACGTCCGCTTCGACGACGACTTGACGGTACCACACATGGGGTGGAACTCGCTGGACGTCACCCGCGACCACCCGCTCGTGGCGGGCGTGGACGGCGAGTACGCCTACTTCGTCCACGCCTACTACGCGCGGCCGACGGACCCGGCCGCGACGGTGGCGACGACCGACTACGGCGACCCGTTCCCCTCAATCGTCGCCGGGGTCGAACACGAGAACGTCTTCGGCACACAGTTCCACCCGGAGAAGTCCGGTGAGACGGGGCTACGCATCCTGCGGAACTTCGTTGACTACTGCGCGGACCGGCCGGAGTGAGCACGGAAGGTCAGAAACGCCACGCGCCGAGGATGCCTCCGACGACGAGGAGGCCGTCTCCGACGACCACGAGGTACAGTCCCGGCCGGGAGGAGAGCGCGGAGGCGAGGCTGACGACGGGAACGTCGGGCGAGTGTCCGCGCGGGCAAGAGGAGGTCGTAGAGACCGATACCGCCCGAGAGTACTCCGCCTCGCCGCGGACGTAGTCGGCCACCTCGCGGGGCGCGGCGCGGTCCCAGAACGCGAGGGCGATACCGTCGTCGGGCGCGTCGGTTCCGCCGTCCGTCGCGAGTCTGCGGAGGGACCACACCGCGCACACCCCGGACGCCAGTGTCGTTCCGTCCCGTCGCGTACGTGTTCCGACTCGCGAGCGGGATCGAACGCACCGATCAGAGGAACTCCCGAACTTCCGAGTACCACATGTCGTGGTGGTCCACGGCGCCGACTCGCTCCGCGATGGCGACCGCGAGGGCGTGCCAGCAGAGTTGCGTCGGGTCCTCGGGATCCAGGTTGTACTCGGCGTCCTTGCAGGTACAGGCGCCGTCCTCGACGACGTACTCCTCTCGGTGGCCGACGACGACGGTGAAGTCGCGGTACTGCTTCACCCGGTTCTCGGAGACGGCCTCGATGGCGCGGGCCCCCCGGTCGCCGTGGACGTCGGTGATGCGGTCCACGAGGTCGGGCGTCAGTTCGCCCGTCTCCGCGAGGGCGGCCTGCCACTCCTCGACCGCCGTCACGGTGACCACCGCCGGGGCAGTCGGCGACTCCGCTCGGTCACTAATCCCGCTCCGCCCGCCCGCGACTAAACAGGTTCGGTCGGCGTGGTCGAGAACCGGGGGGCTTTAGCGCCCCGCCGCGCTTGCCGCGGTATGGAGGTCCGGGAGGGCGGTGTGACGCTCGAGGTGCCCGAACAGGCCGCGACGGGCGTCGGCGACGCGGTATTCTACAACCCCACGCAGGAGCTGAACCGGGACGTCACTGCCGCCGTCCTCCGGGCGCTCCGGGACCGCGGAACGGTGCCGGAGACACCCTCGTACCTCGACGCGACGGCGGCAACTGGCGTACGCGGCGTCCGGGCTGCCGCCACCGGGTACGACGCGACGTGCTGTGACCGCGACGCCGACGCCGTCGCCCTCTGCGAGCGAAACCTCGCGGCGAACGACCTCGACGGCACCGTCGTCCACCGCGACGCCAACGCGTACATGCACGAGTCGGGCCACGACGTCGTGGACGTGGACCCCTTCGGCACGCCGATGCCGTTCGCCGACGCCGCCTGCCGGAGTGCGCGGTCGGTGCTCGCGGTGACGGCCACCGACACCGCACCGCTCTGTGGTGCCCACTTTGACAGCGGCGTCCGGTCATACGGCGCGGTGCCTCGCAACACGGAGTACCACGCCGAGATGGGTCTGCGAGTCCTCGTCTCGGCACTGGTGCGGACTGCCGCACGCTACGACATCGCCGCCCGCCCGCTCCTGTCGCACGCGAGCGACCACTACGCCCGCACGTACCTCCGGTTCGAGACTGGCGCGACGCCGGCGAACGAGGCGGTCGGTGACCTCGGGTACGTTCACCACTGCCCGGAGTGCCTCTACCGGGAGTCCGCACGCGGCCTCGTCGCGCGACCCCCCGACGGCTGTCCGAACTGCGGGGGAGACCAGGTGCTTTCCGCGGGACCACTCTGGCTCGCCGGCCTGCACGACGCCGCGTTCGTCCGTGCCGTCCGGAAGCGCATCGACGACGAGATGGGCACCGCCGACGAGGCGTCGGCGCTCCTCGAGACGATCGCGGGCGAACTCGACCGGCCGACTCACTACGACCAGCACCGCCTCTGCAAGCGGTGGGGCCGGCCGGCGGTCGCGATGGACGAGTTCCTGGACTCGCTGCGGGCGGCGGGCCACGCCGCGAGTCGCACCCACTACGGCGGGACGACGTTCGAGACGGACGCCGACGTGGCGCGGATACGGGCGGTCACGGGACAGAGCGAGGCTCCCACCTGATCCTGACCCGAGCGACCAGCGGACTGATACCGCTGCCGGACGACGTGTGTGGCGTGTCAGTCCCGTCCCCGTCTTCGTCGGACGACAGACACGACCCGTCGGTCGTCGTCAGGACAGTCGTCGCTGCCGTCCGTGACGAGAACGTCGGGTTGCTGGCGGCGGGTATCGCCTACTACGCCTTCGTCTCGCTGGTGCCGTTGCTGTTGCTCGCGCTGAGTGTCGCTTCCCTCGTCGGCGGCGAGCGCCTGGCGGAGCGCGTCATCTTCGCCAGCGACCGGCTGTTGACACCGGAGGCACAGGCGCTCGTCCGGGAGACGCTCACCGCGAACGCGGCGGCCGGGGGCACGACGGCGGCCAGCGCCGTGGTACTGACGTGGAGCAGTCTGAAGCTGTTTCGCGCCCTCGACAAGGCCTTCTCGGAGGTGTACGGCACGACCGACGCCGGCGGACTCCTCGAGGAGATTAGAGACGGCCTCGTCGTCCTCGCGGCGATCCCACTCGGCGTCGCCGCGGTGGCTGTCGCCGGCGGCGCGGTGACGGCACTGTTCGGCGGCGTCGGCCTGCTGGTTCGTGCGGTGTCGCTGGTCGCCCTCGTCGCTGCTCTGTTCCCGCTGTACTACGTGTTCCCCGACGAGACGATGTCGCCGCGGGCGGCGCTCCCTGGAACCGTCGTCGCGGCTCTCGGGTGGACGGCGCTGGGGTCGTTCTTCGGCCTGTACGCCGCCGTCGCTGGCGACTCGGTGTACGGCGTCCTCGGTGGGGTGTTGCTGGTGGTCACCTGGCTGTACGTGGGCGCGCTGGTGGTGATGGTCGGCGCCGTGATGAACGCCACGCTCACCGGCAGTGGCGGCGCGACGGGGAGCGCCACGCCGGTGACGCCGACCGCGGACCGGCAACTACAACAGTGGGGCGCGAGTGCCGTCGGAACGTCGATGTCCGGCGACGGCGACGGTGAGGAGGTCGAACCCACGGCGGACCCGGGATCGCGAGAGCCGACGGCGATTGACCCCGAGAACGGACCCGGCGACGACGAGGCGTCCGGACCCGGCGACCGACCCGCACCGGACGACGACGCGAACCCGGAGGAGTTCGACCCGGACGGCAGGGAGCGACCCCCGGAGACGGACGCCGAGACGGCCGAGGAAGTGGCCGCCCTCCGAACGGACCTCGAGCGTCTGCGAGAGCAACTCGACGAGACCGACGAGCGACTCGCTGAGAAGACCGTCTCCCGGTCGGACCTCGAGGCCGACCTCAGACGCTACGTCCGCGCCCGCGTCCGCCGGGGCCACGCTCGCGGTTGGGGACCGTACCTCGTCCTCCTCTACGGCACCGCGATGACACTCGGCGCGTTCTTCTACCTCGAGGGGGTCTGGGCCGTCGCGGCGATGCTGGTGGTGTGGCTCTCGACGCTTGGCCTGTACACCCTGATGGTCGTCGTAGGGGCGGGACTGGGTCTCGTCGGCGGTCTCGGGAAACTCAAAGACGTAGTCGGGTCCCTGCGGCGCTGAGGTTCCCGACGGAACCGGGGGGTCGGGTCTTCCACCACGCTGACGAGAGTGACGGCGGGGCGGTAGGCTCCGCAGGAACGCCGGCGTATCGCCCCGAACTCCCCGGTCAACCACCCACGGCGACCGCTCGCCGCTGGAGCGTCGGCGACGACCCGCTCAGAAGGTCTCGAGGTAGCGTTCTATCTCCCAGTCGGAGACCTCCGCCTTGTACTCGGCGTACTCGGCGCGCTTGGCCTGGAGGAACTTCTCGGCGACGTGGTCGCCGAGGGCGTCGAGGACGACCTCGTCGGACTCGAGTGCCTCGACGGCGCCGTCGAGGTTCGGCGGGAGAGTATCGATGCCGCGCTCCGCGCGGGTGGCCTCGTCGAACTCGTAGATGTTCTCGCGCACGGGGTCGGGGGCCTCGAGACCGCGTTCGATGCCGTCGAGACCGGCGTGCAGCATCGCCGCGAGCGCGAGGTATGGATTGCAGGAGGGGTCCGGCGAACGGAGTTCGATGCGGGAAGCGGCGGGCGTCCGCGCGGCCGGCTTGCGCACCAGCGCCGAGCGGTTCACGTCGCTCCACGCGACGTACACCGGTGCCTCGTAGCCGGGAACGAGCCGCTTGTAGCTGTTGACCGTCGGGTTACAGACCGCGGTCAGTGCTGGCGCGTGGTCGAGGATGCCCGCGAGGAAGGAGCGGGCGGTCTCGGAGAGGTCGAACTCGTCGTCGGCGTCGTGGAAGGCGTTCTCGCCGGTCTCGTCGAACAGCGAGAGGTGGGTGTGCATGCCGCTGCCGTTGATCCGCGGGATCGGCTTGGGCATGAACGTCGCGTGGAGGTCGTGCATCTCCGCGACGGCCCGCACCACCGAGCGGAAGGTGGCGATGTTGTCCGCGGTCGTCAGTGCGTCGGCGTACTTGAAGTCGATCTCGTGTTGTCCCTCGGCGACCTCGTGGTGGGCGGCCTCCACCTCGAAGCCC